>NZ_JBHMDN010000019.1:0-70584 GCF_042431195.1 Cohnella cellulosilytica | reverse complement strand
GGTACTTCCCCTGTCTATTCCGATACAAAGTTCGATTGCTTTCGCAATCGCCCACTTTTTATTGTCCATTTCTGGTCAGGTTGTGGTGGGAACAGTTCGCACCTCCTTCTCATTGTACGCCATCTTAGCTAAGAGCGCAGCAGCCACAGGATTATCCGAGGCGATAAACCGCCTCCAATCCATAGCTCTCAGTTCGACTTTCAGAAACTTGAAGCGGACGATCTCATGATCAGGCATTGCCATTACAAACGTATCCGGCTCCTCCGGTCCTTGCCCCGAAGTAAAAATGGCAATTGGGATAATCATCCGATGCTCCTTGCGATGCCTCTCGAACAAACGGCTGAAGTAGACGAACATCCGTTCGCGGAAGTCCTTTTAATGATACGACTGTGGCTCCATATGCACAAGAATATAAGCGTCGAGCGCTTTATAACGGGTTTCCAGCAGCAGGTCCAAGGTTTTGGCTTCTTCGCCTACGACATCGACAAGCAGTTCCTGCATCAATAATCGAGTATGACGATGATCCAGCGAAGAGCTGAGCTCCGGGAAAAAGAGCTCGATAAACTCCGCAAAAAACGCCTGCAGCAGCTTCTTGAACGCTTCGTCGTGAGGTTTGGCTTTTTTATCGTTCATTCGCATTCCTCGCCTTCTTCGACGGTCGTTTAAAACAAAACGCCGCCCACTCCCCAATAAGGGAGCAAGCGGCATGTGCTTCACGACCGAATTTATGATATTGGCTTTATCTTACCTGATATCTCGGCTCATGAACAGGTTTATTTCTATTGGCTTTTCTGTTCGTACTCTTCCACCCATTGCGTCGTACGAGACAGCTCCGCTTCGGCGCGCGCGATGGCGGCTTCCACCTGCGGAGTCGCCGTGCCGCCATAGACGTTGCGAGCGTTAACGACCGCTTCCGGCTGCAGAACGGCGTAGATCCGGTCGTCGAACAAATCGGAGAACTGCTTGAACTCGTCCAGTGTAAGATCGAGCAGGAACTTGTTCTGCTGGATGCAGTACAGCACCGTCTTGCCGATAACCTCATGCGCTTGGCGGAAAGGCAGCCCTTTGCCGACCAGAAAATCGGCGATGTCCGTCGCGTTGGAGAAGTCCTGATCGACGGCGCGGCGCATCTTGTCCTTGCGCACCTTCATCGTCTCGATCATCGAGGCGAACAGCTGGAGCGCTCCTTGCAGCGTTTTGACCGTATCGAACATGCCTTCCTTGTCTTCTTGCATGTCCTTGTTGTAGGCGAGCGGCAGCGACTTCAGCACGGTCAGCAGGCCGACGAGATTGCCGTAGACGCGGCCGGTTTTGCCGCGGACGAGCTCGGGCACGTCGGGGTTTTTCTTCTGCGGCATGATGCTGGAGCCGGTGCAGAAGGCGTCGTCGAGCTCGACGAACTGGAACTCGGTGCTCGACCAGAGAATCAGCTCCTCGCTCAGGCGCGACAAGTGTGTCATGATGAGCGAGGCGCCGGCGAGAAACTCGACAATGAAGTCGCGGTCGCTGACGGCGTCGAGGCTGTTCTCGTAGACGCGCCCGAAGTTAAGCTGCTCCGCCGTAAAATGACGGTCGATCGCGAACGTCGTGCCGGCCAGCGCGCCCGCGCCAAGCGGCAGCGCGTCGATACGCTTGTAGCTGTCCTGCAAGCGCTCAATGTCCCGGCCGAACATCGACACGTACGCCATCAGATGATGCGCGAACAGGATCGGCTGCGCCCGCTGCAGATGCGTGTAGCCCGGCACGATCGTGTCCAGGTTCTGCCGGGCTTGTCCGATCAGCGCCGTCTGAAGCTTGCGGAGCATCTCGACGAACTCGACGACGCGCTTGCGAAGGTACAGGTGCATGTCCGTCGCCACCTGGTCGTTGCGGCTGCGTCCGGTATGCAGCTTGCCGCCGACCGGGCCGATCTCCTCGATCAGCGCTTTCTCGATGTTCATATGAATATCCTCGTCGGCGATCAGGAACTGCTGCTCGCCGCTGCGGATTTTCTCGCGCACCTTCAGCAGGCCCGCCTTGATCGTCTCCACATCCTCCGCCGGGAGAATGCCGCACTTGCCAAGCATCGTCACGTGCGCCAGGCTGCCCTGGATATCCTCCTCGGCCAGCTCCTTATCGAACGTGATCGACGCCGTATATTCTTCCACCAGTTGGTCCGTTTGCTTCGTGAAACGGCCCCCCCACAGCTTGCTCATGATCCGAATACCCCTCTCTTATGCTCAATCGAGTAACCTCATCCGTTCCCTCGGCATCCTATCCGGTACATGCGGGACACGTTGCAGTCTGGCAGACCGTTAAATCGACGTATCCCCACGTTTCAGGCACCGTAACGGTCTGGCGGACCGTTAAATTGAAACACCCCTGTGTTTCGAGCACCGTAACGGTCTGGTAGACCGTTAAGTCGACACATTCCCACGTTTCAGGCACCGTAACGGTCTGATGGACCGTTAAATCGACGCATCCCACGTTTCAAGGCACCGTAACGGTCTGATGGACCGTTAAATCGACGCATCCCACGTTTTGGACACTGTAACAGTCTGGCAGACCGTTAAATCGACGTATCCCCACGTTTCGAGCATCGTAACGGTCTGTTAGACCGTTAAGTCGACATATTCCCACGTTTGGGGCATCGTAACAGTCTGATGGACCGTTAAATCGACGTATCCCCACGTTTCAGGCAGCGTAACGGTCTGACGGACCGTTAAATCGACGCATTCCCACGTTTGGGGCAGCGTAACGGTCTGACGGACCGTTAAATCGACGTATCTCCACATTTCAGGCAGCGTAACGGTCTGGCAGACCGTTAAATCGACACACTCCCGTATCTCGGGAACCTTAACGGTCTGTTAGACCCTTAGCGAGACGCACGCCCCGCCCTTCCGCGCCACCCGCCGTTAAACGGCAAAAGGGGAGCGCCGCGCGGCGAAGGTGCCTCCCGTCATAGCCCCGGCACGCGGGGGATGGTTCGGCAGGCTTCGGGCGCGGTTCTCCCTTTTGCACTTTATCGATTAAATGCCGGAAGCTCCGGTGACGCCCGAAGATACCTTCAGGCGCAGAGCGTTCAGGCGGATAAAGCCGGTAGCGTCGCCTTGATCGTACGCTTGCGTAGGATCGGCCTCCATTGTCGCGATGTTCGGATTGTAGAGGCTGACCGGGCTCTTGAGTCCGGCGGCGATGATGTTGCCCTTGTACAGCTTGAGACGGACGGTGCCCGTCACGTTCTTCTGGCTCTCGTTCACGAGCGCTTGGATCGCCAGGCGCTCCGGCGCGAACCAGAAGCCGTTGTACACGAGAGTGCTGTATTTGGAGATCAAGGAATCGCGCAGATGCATAACGTCGCGATCCATGGTCAGGGACTCGATTTTGCGATGAGCCGCGAACAGGATGCTGCCGCCCGGGGTTTCGTACACGCCGCGGCTCTTCATGCCGACGAAGCGGTTCTCCACCATGTCGACGCGGCCGATGCCGTGCTTGCCGCCGAGCTCGTTCAGCTTCTCCATAACCGCGAGCGCATCGAGACGTTCGCCGTTAATGGCGACGCAGTTGCCCGCTTCGAAGTCGAGCTCGATGTACTCCGCCTCGTCCGGAGCTCTCTCCGGGGAAACGCTGAGCACGTACATGTCTTCGACTTCCGGCGCGCTCGGATCGAACCAGGGGTCCTCGAGCATGCCGCTCTCGAAGCTGATGTGCAGCAGGTTGCGGTCCGTCGAGTACGGCTTGGCGGCCGAAGCCTGAACCGGAATGCCGTGCTTCTCGGCGTAGGCGATCATCTCGGCCCGGCCTGGGAACGCGGCGCGGAACGCCTCGTCGCGCCAAGGCGCGATAACCTGGATGTTAGGAGCCAGGGCGGCAGCCGTCAGCTCGAAACGAACCTGGTCGTTGCCTTTGCCCGTAGCGCCGTGCGCGATCGCGGTTGCGCCTTCGGCCAGGGCGATATCGACCATGCGCTTGGCGATTAACGGACGCGCGATGCTCGTGCCGAGCAGGTACTGCCCCTCGTAGAGGGCGCCCGCCTGGAACATCGGGAAAATGAAGTCCTTGGCGAATTCCGCGCGAAGATCGTCGATGTACACTTTGGACGCGCCGGTCTTGAGCGCCTTCTCTTCGAGGCCGTCCAGTTCGTCCTTCTGGCCGATGTCGGCGGTGAAGGTGATGATCTCGGCGTCGTACGTTTCCTTCAGCCACGTCAGGATGACCGAGGTGTCCAGCCCGCCGGAGTAGGCCAGCACGATTTTGTTTTTTGCCATAGGTATTGGAAGCTCCTTTGAACTTGAGTGTAGAAGTGCAACGATGGAATGCAGCTGTCGTTCGGTACGACGGAATCAGACGGAGACTATGTGCCGTCCGGATTCTGTCTCTTACATAATAGCGGCCATGACCGCTTTCTGCGCGTGCAGACGATTCTCGGCTTCGTCGAAAATAACGGAGTTCGGGCCGTCGATGACGCCCTCCGACACTTCCTCGCCGCGGTGCGCCGGCAGGCAGTGCATGAACAGATAATCCGGCTTCGCGTATTTTACGAGCTCCTCGTTCACCTGATAGTTCGCGAACGCCCTCTCACGCTCCTTCTGCTCTTCCTCGAAGCCCATGCTCGCCCATACGTCGGTGTAGACGATGTCCGCGCCTTCGATCGCTTCGCGGGGATCGCGCACAATGCGCACGCTGCCTCCGGTTTCCGCCGCCGCCTCGTTCGAAGACTTGACGGACCTCTCGGACGGATCGTAGCCCTCCGGGGAAGCGCTGGAGAAGTGCATGCCGAGCTTGGCCGCGCCCATCATCAGCGAGTGAAGCACGTTGTTGCCGTCGCCGATATAAGCGACCTTCAAGCCTTCCAGCTTGCCCTTATGCTCCAGGGCCGTCTGGTAATCGGCCAGCGCCTGGCAAGGGTGGGATTGGTCCGACAGCGCGTTAATGACGGGAATCGTGGCTCCGCGAGCCAGTTCCACGACATTGCGGTGACCGAACGTCCGCAGGATCATCCCGTCCAAATAGCGGGACATGACCTGGGCCGTGTCGAGAATCGTCTCGCCGCGTCCCATCTGAATATCGTTGCGGCTCAGGAACAACGCCTGGCCGCCAAGCTGGTACATGCCCACCTCGAAGGAAACGCGCGTACGAGTGGACGATTTCTCGAAAATCATGCCGAGAGATTTGCCTTTCAGGGGCTGGTACGCTTCTCCGGCTTTATGCTTGCGTTTGATCTCGATCGCCAGATCGAGCAGATACCGGATTTCCTCCGGCGAGTAGTCCACCAGGCCGAGGAAATCGCGGCCTTTCAGCTGTGCTGCAATTTGCTCCAGGTTCGCTGCCGTAGTCAAGGGCAAACCCTCCTTCTCTATTTGCGAAGCCGCGGCCGATGCCGCAGCTCAACGGAATTACGCTATGCGTTCTATAAAACAGGATTACGAATTGGCCGTCTTCGCCGCCGCTTGTTCGGCGAGCACCGCTGCGATCAATCCGACCGCTTGGTCGATTTCTTCGTGGGTGACGAGCAGGTTCGGCAGCAGCCGGATGACGTTCGGACCGGCCGGCACGACGAGCAATCCGCGCTTGTGCAGCTCGGCGATCGCGTCGCCTGCGGGAGCGTGGCACAAAATGCCGATCAGCAGCCCTTTGCCGCGCACCTGATCGACGTTCGGCAGGCCCGCCAGCTTCTCTTCCAGCTGGCCGATCAAATAGTCGGAAGCCTCGGCGGCCTTGTCGGCGACCTTATCCTTCAGCATCGTCTCAAGCGTAGCCGCGACGACCGCCATCGCGATCGGCGTCCCGCCGAACGTTGTGGCGTGCGCGCCCGGCACGAACGCCGGCTTCACGTGCGCCTTGGCCAGCATGGCGCCGACCGGGAAGCCGCTGCCGATGCCCTTGGCCAAAGTGAAAATATCCGGCTCGACGTCGTAGTGCTGATAAGCGAACAGCTTGCCGGTACGCCCCATGCCCGTCTGCACTTCATCGATGATCAGCAGCAGACCGTGACGGTCGCACAGCGCGCGAACCTCCCTCAGAAAGTCCTGATCGACGGGGATAACGCCGCCCTCGGCCTGGACAACTTCAATCATTACCGCAGCCGTCTTGTCGTTAACGGCCGCTTCCAGCGCCGGCAGATCATGAAGAGGCACGTGAACGAAGCCTTCCGGCAGAGGAAGGAAGCCTTCCTTCACCTTGTCTTGGCCGGTCGCGGTCAGCGTGGCCAGCGTGCGTCCGTGGAATGATTGCGTGAAGGTAATGATCTCGTAGCGGTCGCTGCCCTTCAGCTTCTGATGATAACGGCGGGCGAGCTTGATCGCCGCCTCGTTCGCCTCGGCGCCGCTGTTGCAGAAAAACACCGCATCGGCGCAGCTGTTGTCCACGAGCAGCTTGGCCGCTTTCTCCTGTCCCGGGATATGGAACAGGTTGGAGACATGCCAGAGCTGGTCGAGCTGGCCGATCAACGCGTTCTTGACCGCGTCCGGAACATGACCGAGGTTCGTTACCGCAAGCCCGCTCATGAAATCAAGGTACTCCTTGCCTTGATCGTCCCACAGGCGGCTGCCCTTCCCCTTCACCAAAGTAATGGGATACCTCGCATAAGTCGAAAATAACGCGCTGTCACTCATACCGATTCGCTCCTTTTTCCCCCGTGTGGCCTTAAGCCCTTACGCTCTTACGATCCGGGTTCCGATGTCGCCCTCCGCGAGCGCCCGGCTGAGCCCCCGCTCCGCCGCGCCGTCCACGATCCGCACTTCCTTGACGTTGCCGTGCAGACAGCTCATGGCCGCCCTGACCTTCGGAATCATGCCGCCGTAGATTTCTTCGCTGGCGATCATCTCTTCGATGTCCGCGAAAGTGACAACCGGCAGCACCCGCTTCTCCCCGTTCACCGTGCGCATAATGCCCGGAACGTCGGTCACGACGATCATCGTCTCGACGCCGAGCGAGGATGCGACCGCGCCCGCCGCCGTATCCGCGTTAATGTTGTAGCGCTGACCCGCTTCGTCGATGCCGATCGGCGCGATGACGGGCAAATAGCCGAGCCCGATAACGCCTTCGACCAGCGCCGCATTCACGCCGACGACTTCGCCGACGTGGCCGATCTCGTCCGCGTTGGCGACCGGCCTGGCGATGATCAGCCTGCCGTCCGTGCCGGAGAGGCCCAGCGACTTCGCCCCGTTCTGCTGCAGCTTGCGCACGATCTCCTTGTTGATGCGTCCCGCCAGCACCATCTCGACGACGTCAAGCGTCGCTTCGTCGGTGACGCGAAGTCCGTTCACGAACCGGCTCTCGATGCCCAGCTTGCCGAGCGTCTCGTTAATGGCGGGACCGCCTCCATGCACGATAACCGGCTCGACGCCGTTCTCCTGCAGGCTGCGCAAATCCTCGAAAAACACATCCGGAAGCGCCGCAAGCGTGCTGCCGCCGCACTTCATCACAAATCGCCGTTTGCCCATGCGCCCGCTCTCCTTACGTCCGATACGCGGCGTTGATGCGCACGTAATCGTACGTCAGATCGCAGCCCCATGCCGTCGCTTTTCCGCTTCCCATGTTGAGGTCCACGTGGATACCGACGGTATCGCCTTTTAAGTATTCCAATGCTATCTCTTCGTCGAAAACAACCGGACGGGACTGCTCCAGTACGACGATGTCGCCCAGCCGAATGTCGACCGTATCCACGTTCACCGGCACTCCGGCGCGGCCGACGGCGGCAATGATGCGTCCCCAGTTGGCGTCGGCGCCGTATACGGCCGACTTCACCAGGCTGGAGCCGATAATCGTCTTGGCGATCGCCTGCGCCGCTTCGTCGTCGTCCGCGCCGACGACCGTCGTCTCGATCAGCTTCGTCGCGCCTTCACCGTCGCGGGCGATCGCTTTGGCCAGCTCGGTGCAGACGTGTCGCAGCCCGTCGACGAACGCCGCGAAGTCCGGATGACCGCGCGTCAGCTCGCTGTTGTCCGCAAGGCCGCTGGCCATGGCGACGAGCATGTCGTTCGTGCTCGTATCGCCGTCGACCGTAATCATATTAAAGCTCACGTTCGTCACTTCGCGCAGCACTTCTTGAAGAAGCGGCGAGCCGATTTTGGCGTCCGTCGTCACGAAGCCGAGCATCGTGGCCATGTTCGGGTGAATCATGCCCGAGCCTTTGGCCGCGCCCGCGATCGTTACTTGCTTGCCGCCGACCGTCAGCGTCACGCAGCTCGTTTTTTTCACGAGGTCGGTCGTCAGAATCGCCTGGCAGAAGTCGTCGGAGCCCTGCTCGTCGCTTCGCAGCCGCCCCGGAAGCTTCTCGATGCCCGCGTTCACACGGTCCATCTTCAGCAGCTCGCCGATTACGCCCGTAGACGCCACAGCCACCTGATCCTTGCTCACGCCGAGCGCTTCCGCCGCGTTCGCCTGCATCGTCCGCGCGTCCGCTTCTCCCTGCGCTCCCGTGCAGGCGTTGGCGTTGCCGCTGTTCACGACCACCGCGCGCAGCGCGCCGCCGTTGGCCAGCGCTTCCCGCGTCACCAGCAGCGGAGCCGCCTGAAACAAATTCGTCGTATACACCGCCGCGGCCGAAGCCGGAACCTCGCAGACGATGACTCCCAGATCGTGGCGCTCGGTTTTTTTCAAACCGCAGTGCAGCCCGCCGGCCTTAAAGCCTCTCGGAGTCGTAACGCCTCCGTCTTCCACGATCGTATAGCTTTGTTTTCCCATAATATTCGGTCCGTTCCTCTCGTCCGTAAAATCGTGCATCTATTAGGGATATACCGGCGTGAACTGAAGTCCGAGCGTCTCGTCCCAGTCCATCAGCAGGTTCAAGTTCTGGATCGCCTGACCGGCCGCGCCCTTGACCAGGTTGTCGGTGACGGAAACGATCGTGAGGCGCCCCGTCCTCTCGTCGACCGAGAAGCCGATGTCGCAATAGTTCGTGCCGTACACTTCCTTCGTCGCCGGCCAGTGTCCGGCAGGACGAACGCGGACGAACTTGCGTCCCTCGTAAAATTGCCGGTACAGCTCGACGAGCTCAGCGTCGGACCGCTTCTCCGTCAGCGTGGCGTACATCGTCGCCATAATGCCGCGGGTCATCGGCACGAGATGCGTGGTGAACGTCGTAACGACGGGACGTCCTGCGGCCTCGGACAGCACCTGCTCGATCTCGGGCGTATGCTGGTGCCGGTTGATTTTATAGGCTTTGAAATTTTCGTTGATTTCCGAATAATGAGCGCTTAAGTTCAGGCCGCGTCCCGCGCCGGATACGCCGGATTTCGCGTCGATGATGATGCTGTTCGGATCGATCCAGCCGGCTTTCACCGCCGGATAGAGGCCGAGCAGCGACGTCGTCGTGAAGCAGCCAGGATTGGAGACAAAATCGGTCTGTTTCACCAGATCGCCGTACACCTCGGACAGACCGTATACCGCCCGCTCGACAAGCGCCGGATCGGCCGGCTCGTGCTTGTACCATTGTTGGTACACTTCGCCCGACTTGAGCCGGAAGTCTCCGGAGAGGTCGATCACTTTTAACCCCGCGTCGAGGAACTGAGGAGCCAGCTTCATGCTGACGCCGTGCGGCGTAGCCAGAAATACGACATCCGCTTTGCCGCGAATCAGTTCGACGTCGAGACCGTCGAGCAGATCGGTGCGAATTTCCGTCAAATGCGGAAAACCTTCGGCGATCGGAGCGCCCGCGCTCGAAGAGGAAATGACCGACGTTACGGTGACGTAAGGATGAGATTGCAATAAACGAATGAGCTCGACGCCGCCGTAGCCGGTAGACCCGACGATGGCCGCGCGGATGGACTTCGCATTCATAATAGACTCCCCCATGCTCAGAAAAGGATGAATCGCCAAGAAACGGCTTGCGCCGTTATCAGGACTTCGGTTGCCGATGCCGCAGCATCGCGCGTAAACATTCTCAATTGTAACGGATTATGTTAGGGAATGAAAGACATGTTCCACGATTCGTGAACGGCTTAAGCCGTCGTTCGTCCGATGTATTTGTGTATTATTATACATCCAAAGTATTATTTATGCAATAGTCACATTCGATCGTCCCGGAACCCTTCTCCCAGCACTTCCGCCGCGTTGGTGATGATGACGAAAGCGTCGGGGTCCGCGTCGCGCACGAGCAGCTTAAGCCTCACGACTTCGCTCTGTCCGACGACGGTCAGCAGCACCGGACGCTCGTCGCCCGTATAGCCCCCGGTGCCTTGCAGCAGCGTCAATCCGCGGTCGAGCTCATGCAAAATCGCCGCCGATACGCGCTTCGGGTCCCGGGAGATTATGTAGGCGGCTTTGGATGTTTGCAGGCCGGATTGGATAATGTCGATGGTCTTGCTTGTCGTGAACAGGCCGATCAGCGCATAGAGCGCATTCTCGAGCGAGATGAATAATCCTGCGGATAAAATGACGAGGCCGTCCAGCGCCGCAATCGCAAGCCCCAGCCGGATGCCCAGCACCCGATGGAGAATTTGCGCCGCCACGTCCAGCCCTCCGGTGGAGCCCCGGCCGCGGAACACGAGTCCCAGCCCGATGCCGACGCCCAGCCCTCCATAGATGGCGGACAGCAGCGGATCGTGCGTGGGCGGAGCCCAGTGCGAGGTCAACAGAACAAATAAAGGAAGAACGATGGAGCCTACGACCGTTTTCAAGCCGAACGGCTTGCCGAGGACAAGCACGCCCGCAATGAACAGCGGAACGTTCAGCGCCCATTGCGAATACGCCGGAGGGATGCCCGCCAGCGTGTTCAGAATGATCGATATTCCCGACACGCCGCCGGAAGCGATGCGGTTGGGCAGCAGGAACAGATTAAAGCTGGCCGCGATGAAGAACGCTCCGACCAGCATGGCCGCATAGCTGAACACCGTTCTGGCGTTCTTGGAAAATCGGCGGCCTTTTCTTTTGCTCGGATAAGAGGGAGTGGACATGATCGAACCTCATCTCGCGATTATTCGACGCTCAAGTTCATTATGTACCGAACGGCCGCTCCTATGAAGTTTTTTTTTCATGAAAAAGGAGCTGCCCTGTAAGATGAGCTGCTTAAGATGGCCGAGAGACAAGCGAGGGGTATGTATCTCCTGGAGAATGCCTCATACGCTCCTGAAATCACCTTGTCACGGGTTTACCCGTTCAAATTTCAGAAGCGTATAGCATCGGAAGGAGGTACATACCCCTTGGACCTTATCATCGGTTATCTTCTGGAGCAGCTTGGTCGGCTTATGGGGCAGCCCCACAGGGCTGGTGAGCTGGTTATTGCACGTCCTGCTTGATCTGGCTGCGCAGGTAACCGTCTATGAAAGGATCGAGATCGCCGTCCATGACCGCGCCGACGTTGCCCGTCTCCACCTGCGTGCGATGATCCTTGACCATGCTGTACGGATGGAACACGTAGGAGCGGATCTGGCTGCCCCAGGCGATCTCCATCTGTTCGCCGCGGACCTCGGCCAGCTCCTTCTGCTGCTCCTGGATTTTCAGCTCGTAGAGCTTGGACCGGAGCATCTGCATCGCCTTCTCCCGGTTCTGGATCTGGGAGCGCTGCGTCTGGCAGGCCACGACGATGCCGGTCGGCAAGTGGGTAATCCGGATTGCCGAGTCCGTCTTGTTAATGTGCTGTCCGCCCGCGCCGCTGGAGCGGTACGTATCGACGCGGAGATCGTCGGGCCGAATCTCGACCTCGATATCGTCGTTGATCTCCGGCACAACGTCGCAGGAAACGAAGGAGGTGTGCCTTCTGCCCGAAGCGTCGAACGGAGAGATGCGGACGAGGCGGTGCACGCCTTTCTCCGCTTTCAGATAACCGTAGGCGTTATGGCCGCGAATCTGGATCGTCACGCTCTTGATGCCCGCTTCGTCGCCGGGAAGATAGTCGAGCAGTTCAACCTTGAAGCCGCGCTTCTCCGCCCATCTCGTGTACATGCGGTACAGCATCTGCGCCCAGTCCTGCGACTCGGTTCCGCCCGCGCCGGGATGCAGCTCGAGAATCGCGTCCAGCTTGTCGTACGGCTGGTTGAGCAGAAGCTGCAGCTCGAAGGCGTCGACCTTGGCCGCCAGCTTCTCTACGCTCTCGCTCCATTCCGCGCTCAGCGCTTCGTCGGCTTCTTCCTCGAGAATCTCAAGCATATCCTCGAGATCGCGGCACTCGCCGGCCATGCTCTCGTATTGATCGACGACCGACTTGATCGCGTTCATCTCTGCGATAAGGTCTTGCGCCTTCTCGTTGTCGTCCCAGAAATTCGGTTCGCTCATCTTGACTTCGTAGTTCTCGATCTGTTCTTTCTTCAGATCTAAGTCAAAGAGACCCCCTAAGTTGCTGTAATCGCTTCGCGTTGGCGCGAAGGTCTTGCTTAACGGACACGTCTAATTCAAACATCTCGGTATCACCTCGTTGAAATCTTGGAAATGCGGAGCCGACCGCGCCGTCGCCCTGCCGCCGAAATTTCGGCTCAGGGCGACGGCTTGAGGCGGCTTATTCTTATTCTATGCGGCCGTGGCACATTTTGTATTTCTTGCCGCTGCCGCAAGGGCACGGATCGTTGCGTCCGACGGCGTTGGCGCTGCGGATCTTCGGCTTCTTCGGCCCGGCTTCTGCCTTCGTGTCGACGGCTTGGCCTTCGGCGACCGCTTCGCGCTTGGGCGCGGCCTGTACCTGCGCCTTCGTAATATAGAGCGCAACTTCTTCTTCGATCCGCTCGATCATGGCCAGGAACATGTTGTGGCCTTCGAACTGGTATTCCCTAAGCGGATCGTTGCCGCCGTATGCGCGAAGATGGATGCCTTGGCGCAGATGGTCCATGGAATCGATGTGGTCCATCCACTTGCTGTCCACGGCGCGCAGAACGACGACCTTCTCGAATTCGCGCATCGTCTCTACGCCGATCGTCTCTTCGCGCTCGTCGTAGTGCTTGTCGACCAGGCCGGTGATCAGCTCGATCATCTCTTCCTTTTCCTTGCCCCACAGATCTTCCTTCGTCAGGCGATCTTCCGGCAAGTAATGCGAATGAGCGTAGGCGACCAGGCTGTCCAAATCCCATTCCTCCGGAACGTCGTTGTCGGAGCAATGGCTTTCGACCGACTTGGCGATTACGGAACGGATCATGCCGGCGACGATGTCGCGGATGTTGTCCGAGTTCAGAATCGCGCGGCGGTCTCCGTATATTTTCTCCCGCTGGAGGTTGATAACGTCGTCGTATTGCAGAACGATCCGGCGAGTGTCGAAGTTGCTGCCCTCGACCCGCTTCTGGGCCGATTCGATCGCGCGCGTGATCAGCTTGCTCTCGATCGGAGATTCCTCGTCGAAGCCGAGCCGCTCCATCATGCCCATAATGTTGTCGGCGCCAAACCTTCTCATCAGTTCGTCCTGCATCGACAGGTAAAATTGCGACGAGCCCGGGTCGCCCTGACGGCCGGCGCGGCCGCGCAGCTGGTTATCGATCCGGCGGGATTCGTGGCGCTCGGTGCCGATGATGTGCAGGCCGCCCTTCTCGGCGACGCCGTCTCCCAGCAAAATGTCCGTACCGCGTCCGGCCATGTTCGTCGCGATCGTAACCGTGCCGTACTGCCCCGCGTTGGAAATAATGGCCGCTTCCTCGGCGTGGTACTTGGCGTTAAGCACCTGATGAGAAACGCCCTTCTTCTTGAGCATCTCCGAGATACGCTCGGAGTTCTCGATCGAGACGGTGCCGACGAGCACCGGCTGTCCCGTCGCATGCCGCTTCACAATCTCTTCGACGACCGACTTGTACTTGCCGTTCTCGGACTTGTACACGACGTCCGGTATATCGTTGCGGACCATCGGGCGGTTCGTCGGCACTTGAACGACCTCGAGGCCGTAGATGCGCTTGAACTCCTCTTCCTCGGTCTTCGCCGTACCGGTCATGCCGGCAAGCTTGCGATACATCCGGAAGTAGTTCTGGAACGTAATCGTCGCGAGCGTCATGCTCTCGTTCTGAACGGTGAGCTGCTCTTTCGCTTCGATCGCCTGATGGAGGCCTTCGCTATAACGCCGACCGGCCATCAGCCGGCCGGTGAATTCGTCGACGATGACGACTTCGTCTTCTTGAACGACGTAGTCGACGTCCCGCTTCATAATATAACGGGCGCGCAGCGCCTGATTTACGTGGTGGTTCAACGTCACGTGCTCGTGCGAGAACAGGTTGTCGATGTTAAAGGCTTTCTCGACTTTTGTTACGCCGGTCTCGGTCAGCGCGATCGTGCGCAGCTTGATGTCGACGGTAAAGTCCTCTGTATCCGCCAGCTTGCTGACCAGCCGGTCGGCCGCGTAGTAAAGCTCGGTCGACTTCTGGGCTTGTCCGGAAATAATAAGCGGAGTACGCGCTTCGTCGATAAGGATGGAGTCCACCTCGTCGATGATGGCGTAATGAAGAGGGCGCTGAACCATCTGCTCCTTGTACAGGACCATGTTGTCGCGCAGGTAGTCGAAGCCGAATTCGTTGTTGGTGCCGTAAGTAATGTCGCACGCGTAAGCCGCCTGCTTCTCTTCATGGGAAAGCCCGTGAAGGTTGCAGCCGACCGTCATGCCCAGGAAAGTATAAATCTGCCCCATCTGCGCGCTGTCGCGCTGAGCCAGATAGTCGTTAACTGTAATAACGTGAACGCCTTCGCCCTGCAGCGCGTTCAAATAGACCGCAAGCGTACCGACGAGCGTCTTACCTTCGCCGGTTCTCATCTCCGCGATTTTGCCGTGGTGGAGCACCATGCCCCCGATGAGCTGTACGTCGAAATGGCGCATGTTAAGCACGCGCTTGGACGCTTCCCTCACGACGGCGAACGCTTCGGGCAGGATATCGTCCAAGGACTCGCCTTTGGCGATGCGTCCGCGGAACTCGTCCGTCTTCGCGCGAAGCTGCTCGTCGCCGAGCGAGGAAATGGAAGACTCCAGGCCGTTGATCCGCTCGACGGTCTTGAGAAGCCGTTTCACCTCACGTTCATTGGCATCTCCGAATATTTTTTTGACAAGTCCCATCATAATCGAATGTACCCCTCTCTCTCGGGCTAAAAATGACGCGTACTCTAGCTATATCTTTACATTTTATCAGTTTGGGGGTATTGGAGCAAGGAAGCGCAGCTGGAAATTCTCTGGACATGGAAGTCATCCGGGCATAAAAAATGCTGCCTGGTCAGGCAGCGGAGGGAGAGATGAATTAGGGCTGATTCAGTTGAAGATCCCGCACGATGTTTTCTTGCTCTAGCGAACGAAGGCACAGTGTTTCAAGCAGACGCATCTGTCTTAGCTGGCCTTGCTTCAGCTCATCCGAATCCGACTTTAGCAGGGCTGTGGTTGATTTCAGTTCGGATACGTCTGTCTTTAGTTCAGCTACGTCTGTCTTCAGTTCGCCTATGTCGCGCTCCATTCTGGTGATCTTGGCGTCCATCACTTCTACGCTGTGCTTAATAGCGAGCAAAATTTCTTTCGTCCCGTCCATTCCAATCGCCTCCCTCGATTTCTTCCGGACTACTTGTGGAGCCGCTGAAGGTCGCTAACAATCGTCTCATATTCCACGGACCGAAGGGACAGCTTCTCCATGATTCGTTCCTGGCGAAGCTGGCCTTTCTGCAGCACGGCTACATTTTTCTTCAACGCCGCTACATCCGTCTTCAACGCCGCTACATCAGCTTTCAACTCAGCCACATCCGTTTTAAGTGACGCTACCTCAGACTTCACTATAGCAAATTCTTGCCTGACCTCCGCCTGAAACCCTTCGAACTTGGCCGCCAGCATGTCGACGCTATGCTTGATTGCCAGCATCATTTCCTTAGTTTCGTCCAATCGCTTCTCCTCCCCTGCTTCGAAGTGACACCCGGACTCGTGCAACTTGTCCCCTCATTATACTCCACATCGTCAGACAGTGCAGTAGTAATAATCCAGCTTTACGAGGCTCCTATGTCGTGAAAACAAAACGCCGCCCAACCTCCATAGAAGAAGTCGAGCGGCGCGTGCTTCGCGTCCGTGTGTTTGATGGATATAGAATAACATGGACAGGCGCCGCGTTCAAATTAATTTTTTGACAGCGCGAATCGACGAATTTCCTCTACAATAAAAGTGATCTCATCCGCTCCCAAGCCCGGGTAAACGCCAAGCCAGAAGGAGCGATTCATGACTTCGTCGGTGTGGGTTAAATCTCCGACGACGCGGTACCCTTGGCCGGATGAGCGCATTTCGTCGAACAAGGGCTGCCTCAGCAGATTTCCTGCGAACAGCATTCGCGTCTGAATACCTTTACCTTCAAGATGGCGGACAATCTCCTCTCTCGTAAAAGGCGCGTTATCCCTTACGGTCAGGAGGAAGCCGAACCAGCTCGGATCTGAATTGCTGGTCGCTCGCGGCAGCCGGAACAGATGAGTAAGAGGAAGCAAGCCGTCGTACAGCATCCTCCAGTTTCTTTTTCTGGCTTCGATAATATCGGGAAGCTTCTGCAGTTGGGCGCAGCCTACGGCCGCCTGCATATCGGTGATCTTCAGATTGTATCCGAAGTGCGTATATACATACTTGTGATCGTAGCCCTCCGGCAGCTCGCCGAACTTCTGGGAGAACCGGCGTCCGCACGTGTTATCTTTGCCGGAAGCGCACCAGCAATCCCGCCCCCAATCCCGGAACGACTCGACGGCTCGCTTAAGCCGAGGGTCGTTCGTGTACACAGCTCCTCCTTCCCCCATCGTGATATGATGCGGCGGATAAAAGCTTGATGTGCCGATATGGCCGACCGTTCCCGTGAAGCGCCACTGTCCGTCGTAAAAATATTTGGAGCCTAGCGCGTCACAGTTATCCTCGATCAGCCAAAGCCGATGCTTGTCGCAAAAATCGCGAACACGCTTAAGATCGAACGGATTACCCATCGTATGCGCGATCATGACGGCTCTCGTCTTGGGACTTAATGCGGCCTCCAGTCGAGAAACGTCGATATTGTACGTCTCCGGATCGATATCTACGAATACGGGCACGGCTCCGAACTGCACGATCGGATTCACCGTCGTCGGAAAAGAAGCCGCCACCGTTACGACCTCGTCGCCCTTGCGTATTCTCCGATCCTTGAGCATCGGAGAGGTCAGCGCCATAAAAGCGAGCAGGTTGGCGGAGGAGCCGGAGTTCGTCACCAGCGCATATCGCACCCCGAGAAAGGATGCGAGCTCCCGCTCAAAGCACTCCACGTATTTACCGCCGGTCAACCAGAAATCAAGCGACGAATCCACCAGATTGAGCACTTCCCGTTCATCGTAGAAGCGTCCTCCATACGAGATGGGGCGTCCTGGGGTAAAAGGCGGCTTCCTCGCGTGTTTGATCCGATAGTGGCGGGTCGTCTCGAGCAATACCCGTTTTCTGAGGATAGCTTCCAGAAGACGGGAAGAGCCTTGCGCAAGAAAGCCTTCGACTTGGTCAGCGGGAAGCGTGTAGGTTTTGTCGTAGACGATTTGTTCCACATTCATGTCCTCTAAGTTCGCATTGGGCTTCAGCATGATAAACTGCGCTTCTCCCTGTTCGTCACTCTCGGTTAGCGCAATCGCGACTCGTCGCGCTCCTCTCCAATTGATCTGCCAGATCGAGCCCAGTTGAATCGTCATTTTGCCCGCTCCTCCTCGTACTCGGCGATCTGGCGACGGCACAGTTCGGCGATATTTTCACCTTGCAAATAGGCTTTGTGCCATTCCACCGTCTTGCGCAGAGAGGTATCCAGATCCCAGCGCGGTCGCCAGCCAAGGCGAACTGCGGCTTTGGAGCTGTCCAGCTTCAACGCTCGGGCTTCCGGCCATCCCGGACTTGGCTGCTCCGGTACGGAGATGGCTGCGTTCGATCCCCACAATCGTGCAAGGCGATTGGCAACGTCACCTACAGACTGCACGTCGCGATCGTCCGGACCGAAGTTCCATGCTCCCCCGTATGCCGGACCATTCTTGTACAAAAGCTCCGCCAACCGCATGTATCCTTCCACTGGCGCCAGCACGTGCTGCCAAGGACGCGTCGCCAGCGGATTCCGAAGGACGCTCTCCCGGTCGGCCTCCAGAGCTTGCAAACATTCCGGAACGAGCCGGTCCTCGGACCAGTCGCCGCCGCCAATGATGTTGCCTGCCCTTGCGGTCGCTACGGCTACGCCGTGAACCGGATAACGCTCCATTGGAAAATAAGACTCCGTATACGCACGAACCGCCAGCTCCGAGCACGCCTTCGAAGCCGAATAGGGATCCTTGCCGCCCAAGCGTTCATTTTCCCGATAGCCCCATATCCACTCTTGATTCTCGTAGACCTTGTCCGTCGTTGCCACGACTACCGCGCGTACCGATGACACGCGACGGACGGATTCAAGCAAATTTACGGTGCCCATAACGTTCGTATCGAAGGTGTAGACCGGATCCGCATACGAGCGGCGAACGAGAGGCTGTGCGGCAAGGTGGAACACAACTTCCGGCTCGAACTGCAGGAAGGCCTCCTGCAAATCGTGTAAATTCCTGACGTCTCCGTGGCGGTCCGTCAAAACACGGCCGACTTCTGTTAGATGATACAGACTGGGGACCGTATGGGGCCTCAAAGCGTACCCGAACAATACGGCGCCTTGCCCAGCCAATGCGAGCGCGAGCCAGCTTCCCTTAAATCCCGTATGTCCGGTGATGAATACTTTGCGACCGCGCCAGAAATCGCTCATGGTCTCCCCTCCGCTGCCAGTCACCCGTTATGGCAATCTATTCTTTATCATATTGATGAAAAGCCGGGAAGGATTGTACTTTCGGAGAAGCGAGGCGGATGCCGTGGAGGGAAGCTTGATCTGACTAGTGTGCGTAATATTAAAAAGCCCCGGCGAGGTCGCCGAGGCTGGAGTTTTCGATTATGGATTATTGGGCTTCAATCAACCCATATGTGCCGTCGTTCCGACGGTAGACGACATTCACTTCCTTCGTGTCGGTATTCGCGAACACGTAGAAATTGTGTCCGACAAGATTCATCTGCAGGATCGCTTCTTCGACGTCCATCGGCTTCAGGTTGAAGCGCTTGGTCCTGACCAGCTCCATAGTGTCGTCTTCATCGCGGGCCATCGTCGACACGCTGCTTCCGTTGCCATTAACGTATTCTTCTTTGAACAACGCTCTGGCAGATCCCGGTTCGCGGAATTTGCGGTTGATCTTCGTCTTGTGCTTGCGAATTTGTCTTTCGAGTTTGTCCACCACGAAGTCGATCGATGCGTACATGTCGTCCCGTTTCTCCTCGGCGCGAAGCATCGCTCCCGGAAGCGGAATCATGACCTCGATGGCTTGATGGCCTTTGGTAACGCTCAAGGTTACATTAACCTCGGATTTCGGAGGCGTTTCAAAATACTTGTCCAGACGACTCAGCTTTTTCTCCACGTACTCTTTCAAAGCATCTGTGACTTCCATACGCTGACCTCGAATGTTGTATTTCATGGGGCAACTCCTCCTTTGCTTACCCCCATCATATCACATTTGAGATGGGCGATTCAAAACATTCAGTTAATAATTTTGAATTTTTTGAAAACTTAGTTTGGGCCTTGAAAAAGGAGAGAGAAAAGAAAAAACCCTGGATTTCTCCAGGGAAGCGCCATGATGCTTGTATGTGAGTTAGACGCGAAACGCGCCGTATGATTACAGTTTGGTAACGTTAGCCGCTTGAGGTCCTCTTGCGCCTTGAACGATGTCGAATTCCACCGCTTGACCTTCTTCAAGAGCTTTGTAACCGTCCATTTGAATAGCCGAGAAGTGAACGAAAACGTCCCCACCTTGCTCAGTTTCAATGAAACCGTAACCTTTTTCTGCATTGAACCATTTTACTTTACCTTGCATGTGTTAAACATTCCCTTCATATTCAAATGACGTTAGGCATTTATACCCAGCCCACATCTTGAATATAACATTAGGGAAAGATTGGTGTCAATGGTTTTTTGTAAGCGGTGTCATGCGAATGAGAAAGAAACGTTCTTCCCCAAATTCGAATGTAACAAACAATCTAATTACCTAAGAAGAATTCGATATTTGTCGTTAGTGGGTATGATTCACGTGAAGAAGGTGTTGGACCAACATATTATTGTTTGATGGCGCGTTGTACGCTACGTTATCTCTAAATAATTCTCGCTTTGGGGTGGAAAATCAGTTGTGTCCAATCTCGGCAATACTAAGGGGGTATCGGCTTGGAGATCGGCTACTCGCACTTCTGTCGTGAACCCTAGTTTACAACCCTTATCGGAAATATAAGCAAGTACTTCAGGATTATAAGAACCATATGGAAATACCATTGTCCAGTCGTTCGAATCTACGATTCCTTCTAAGGTTTCTAGTGATTTATTAATGTCCTTTTTCATCTCTCGTTGAGTAAGCTTTCCTAGCCAATAATGCTCATAACCATGGACAGCGAAATCCATGCCGCTTCTTTTCATTAGTCTAATTTGCTCGAAGTTCATATACAGCTCCCTCGAAAATGCGCCTTCCGAAATCGGGATGTAGATCCTAAACAAGTCGTCAATGATACGATCTCTTACCCATTCAGGCAACTCCATTTGGAGAAGCCGCTTGATAAAAATAATATCTTTGTCATCGAATCGATTCGCAATGGCCAACTTATCGTACAACTCTTCATTTGAAGGAAAGTCGAACTCCGTTCCCCGATAACGGTTTAACAGCTTGTACACTGTCGCAAGTAAATCCTGCTTCCGGTCTTCTCCCACAATCGCCAAAATAAAATGAATCTTGTTTACGGCCAAAACTTTATTTTCAGTTAATGGTTTTCCTGGAACGGCAAATAAGCCTCTAATTTTGTTTGCCATTAAGATCGGGAACACATTTAAGTAATGATCGATATATCCATCATCGAAGGTTAACAACAAGCTATTAGTCGGCAAGTCCCTTTTTGTTCTCATACACTCAACCGCCTCCTCGATGGAGACGATCGTGTACTTAGATTTGAAAAATTCGATTTGCTCAAGAAAATGTGATAACTCGAGCCCTTTAATACCAGGGTTTCTGCTATCAGCTAAATTCCTCACATAATGATACATGACTACTGTTAATTTAGAAACGATATCAGTTCACCTCTATCGCTAGGCTCGGCCTGTCCTGATCTCCGTCGCCTTTACAAATCGTTACATTGCTAACTGAGCTGTTCACCCAAATATCGATATTTTGTTGGACAAATGGTTCAAAATAATTCGGTATAACATTCTCATCGCTCTCATCTCGGAGCACAAAGCCAGCATTCGATAAACTCTGTTCTTCAATGCCATAACAATAAAAATCAATATACTCATACCCACGACTGGAAAGCAATATACTAAACTCTTCATATAAACCGGATAAAGCGAGGCAATCGCCAATATAATCAATAATGCGCAAAATCTTGCTACCATTGAAATGAATCTCTCTCCCAATCAAGATCGCCCGCATTGTTTGGCGTTCATCTTGAATGCCCCAAACGGAGTAGTTGTAGATCGGGTGCTGATAATACCTTCTATTTACATAATCCCCGTCCTTGTAAGGGATCGCTTCTTTATTACTCTCTAAGTCGTAGTTAGCCATTAATTCATCGATACTGGCGAGTTCTTTTAGCCGGTACTGGATTAACGAAGGATTTGCCGGTAAGATAACTTTGTTCTTAACAACAGCAATTCTGTATTCTTCCGCCTTTTCATTCAAACGATAAAAGTGATTCATTTTCCCAATATGAAATCCCAACATGACCTTCAAGATCGGAATAGAAGTTTTGGGATTGGCTCCAACACCAATTTCCGCCCTACACTTGCTTTCGACCATTAATCGCTTCATTAACTCGATCCCCAAAAAGGGTATATTCTCCT
Organism: Cohnella cellulosilytica; assembly: GCF_042431195.1. Lineage (NCBI taxonomy): Bacteria > Bacillati > Bacillota > Bacilli > Caryophanales > Paenibacillaceae > Cohnella > Cohnella cellulosilytica. The sequence goes on along the minus strand of NZ_JBHMDN010000019.1, from coordinate 48,829 downwards.
TGTTATCCCTTACTTTCCACATGACTCCCCATATATCCTTGCGGCTCTCGCTTCGGGATGCTTCAATGAATCCTAGAATTCCTTCTAGGCTTGATGTCTCTTTATCTATTGCCAGAATATAGTTTACTTTGTCAGCGAATTGATGCTCATAACAAAAATAACCTCGATTTCTAGCAAAGATGTGATCCGCTTTCCATTCCGTTGCGATAAAACTCATAATCTTCTCAATATCGTCTTCATTGGCCAAACGAATGATGTACTTCTCATCGAATTTATTCATCTCTCCACCCCAGTCTACTTGGAGATTGCAGCCAGCACAAAGGTACATACTGCTTTAATTGACTCGAAATTTTCGGGAGCCAACGCTTCTTCTTGAATATCAACGGACAAGTCGCTCTGGAGCCGTGAAAGCAGAATAATAATGTTCAGTGAATCCATTACTCCTGCATTGTAAAGATTGCTTGTATCTGTAATTTCGATATTTTTTTCGCTTGCCATTCGGTAAACTATTTCTTGGACACTCCTGCAAATATCCTCCATAATCTATCCACTCCAATTCTTATGCTTTAGCATACGTTTCTTCAAAAAATTTGTATCCATTACTCTTTATATTGGCGTGAATATACGCTTCATCACAGTTACCTTCCGTAATTAGATCTTTGATTAAAGCGAGAGCAAGATGAATTCTTTCTTCGGACTCTGTGCCAAAGGATACCCTGATGAATCGCTCAGTACTGGCACCATAGGCCGACCCCGGAACAGTAGCCACCCCATATTTAAATAGCAGGTACAAACAGAAATCCATTGAGCTGCCTTCAAACTGCCCAATATGAACAAAAAAATAAAACGTAGATGACCCCGGCAACCGCTTTAAGCCAATTTGATCCATATATTCTGAAATTCTTTGGCGCTTTTGAACAACTTCTCTTGCCTGTGGGAGCGTTATTGCGATGATTTCATCGAAATAACGCGCAAGATAATGTTGCAATATCGTTGGCGCGCACGTGATGAGATGTTGGTTTAATTTTTGAATGTTAGAAATGACCTCCACACTCGAAACAACGTATCCGATTCTCCATCCCGACATTCCCATATTTTTCGATAATGAGTTTACCACGATAATTCCGTCTTTATCAGGCACAAGATTGATCATGGAATAAAAAGTCTCATCCAACAAGAAATCACTATACGCCTCATCTACCAGAACATAAATCCCTCTGGACCGACATTGTTTATAAATAGAGGCAAGTTGCTCCTTGCTGTACAGCCATCCTGCCGGGTTATTTGGATTGTTAACGACCAACATTCTCGTCTTGCCAGTGAAATGCTTATGGAAGTCATCTATATCGCAATCGAAAGGAATAAACTTCGGGGTCACATCCACTAACCTTGCTTGCTCCTGGTAGCTCAACCATGCCGGTTCATGGATCAACACCTCGTCGCCGCTATTCAACACAGCTTGCATTGCCATATAAATAACAGGCTTTGATCCTGCTGTAATCAAAATTTCATTCTGATAATTGATCTCCGCTTTGTACTGCTTCAAATAAAACTCGGTGATCTTCCTTCGCAGCTCCGGAATCCCGTTGCTTTCCGAGTAGTGATAGCATTTCTCTACATTTAATTGATTAAAATCGAACATGGGGATATCAAAGAACGCCTCTCCCAAAGAAAGCGTAACGATGTCTCTTCCTTTTCTTTTTTGGGAATACACCAGTTCATTTATATAGATGGACAGCGCCGGAGGAATGCTGCTGACCCGGTTGCTTATTTGCATTTTCGGATTGTGCATAAGACTTAATCGCCTCCTTTCACAACAAACTTATTTTTCATCACTTTTCCGCTTGAAGTCTTCGGAAATTCACTGCTCAAATAAATATTGGCTGGCCATTTATAGTTCACGACATTTTTATGCAGCCATGCACTCAGTTTCGCCTTAACTTCCTCATTAGGATCCACAGGAATTACGAATAAGTTGTAGCTTTCTCCATAAAATTCGTGCTCCACTCGTACTGCCGCAGCTTCATGGATATAAGGAAGACTTTCAACTAACGCCTCAATTTCTTTAAGCGATACGAACAACCCACCTTTCTTAATGACATCCTGCCTTCTTCCAGACAACACGACTTGCTTGTCTTCATTAAGATATCCGATATCACCGGTTGCAAAAAATCCATCCTCATCCAGATCCATCTTGACTTCACCATCGCCAGTTAAATAGCCGCGAAATAGAAACGGCGTTTTCACCATGAGATTATAAACATCTTGCGTGTCTTCCCGAGAAGTGAATTTAAATGCGACATAGGGTAATACCTCACCAACGCTGGCTTCGGTGCGCTCCTTAAAGTTCTTTGCTGTTTCGGAGGTAAGGAACGTGGTCTCTGACAACGCATAGTTTTCGAGAATACACATCCCGAACTTTTGTTCAAATCCTTGTTTATCCGCAAGCGAGATCGGGGCTGTACCGATAAAAGATGTTTTAATATTTCTGCTTATTTCTAAGTGCTTTGGAGTATTAATTGTATTGGCTATTTTTAAAAGCCCCTTAGCAATCGTGGGCACAAGCCAAAGCGAGTCGATCTTAAATCGATCGACCGTCTGCCAGAAGCTTAGCAATGTGCGTCCACTGAACGTTTCTGTAATCACTATGCTTCCCCCGCTGCTGAGGGGGATCATTGCCAGATTAAATAGGCCTCCTAAATAGGACATGGGAAGGTAATTCCAAAATCTTGGTCTCTTATCGGGTAAATTGTGAATTTGGGCAAAAGCATACCCGCTAGACCATAGCGTATTCCCGTCGAGAACCATAGCCTTGGGCTCGCCTGTAGTTCCACTTGTCGAGAGATACAGCTTAGGGCTATCCCCTGTGGCCACTCTTTGCTCCGGAAGAAAGATCGGCAACCAACTGAAATCCCCGTCACAGGGAAGACTAATGATATGGGAGCTCTCAAATCTACTTAATGCGGTAAAATGAACGCTATCCAACTTTATACAAAGTCTCGGATCGATCAAGGAGCACCATCTCTCTACCTCGCGTTCCGTCGCGAAGCACGAAAGCGGAGCATAACCATATCCTCCTTTGATCGTGGCTAAGTAACAAATCACAGCCTCCGCCGAGTTAGGTAACAGTGACAATATATTGTCGCCTGGACGCGCCCCAAGTTGTTCAAATAAAATTAAATATCTATCCATATATTCGGACAATTCCCGGTATGTAATCTGAAGCTCTTGTATGCCCGCATCCACTATAATCGCGTCTTTCTGCCCATTTCCTTGCACTAACTGTCTCAAGTCGTCCGAGAAATTCCGCAAAGCTCCCTTCATAATTGCATTTCCCCCTCTTTAATCACCATTGTTCCGTCTATGTACATATTTGCTTTCGTCAATACGAAATCCAGATGAAACGAGACTTTGTTGCTGCCTCCAATCGTATAATTCGAACCGAAACCAAAATGAAGACTTCCATAGGAACCTTCATCGATCAACATATTGCCGCATAATACAGCATCCTTATTGAGCCCTATGCCGACTTCCCCAAGATAATAAGCTTTGTCGCTTTTTACTCTGGTGAATATTTTGTCCAATGCCTGGCAAATCTCTTCGTTTGCAGAGTATATAGAATCAATTTTTCCTTTGGAAATTCGAAGTTCAACTGTATCGGTCAATTTGCCGATAAGCTCGTGTGTAATAGATCCGTCTATAACCAGCATTCCTTCGGTACTGGCTTCGTTAGGGGCGATATTCGCTTCAATATCCGGCGGCGATCCTAATCGATAAAGCTGGTTAACGAAGCCCGGGCAACAATTCCCTCCCCTGTTTGAAATATCCATTTTCATTCTAGTTCCTGCTGCTGTCTCAATATATAACTCTTTCCCATTAGTCAATGCTTGAGTCATGGCTTCCACTGCTTGCAGCCTTGATCTGAAATCGGTAGCAACTGCGGGATCATTAAGCAAAGAAACCGAATATTCCGGCATACTTAAGAAACGGGATTTACCGTTAGTGGCTTCCAATCTGGCTTGGGTATGAGCAAGAGAATACTGCGTTAAACAAAGAATCAAATCTGAACTTTTCATCGCTTCTGCAACCTCATCAGGAGGTTCAATGCCATGAGTATCCGTCCTGATCAATTCGTAGGAGCTGAAGTTCGCGTGAATTCCCTCCAAATATTGAAGAAACACTGACGCTACGCCAAAGGTACTATTGTCATATAACACGCATACCCATTCGTCTGATTTCAAATCCCCACAATGCTCGATTATATGTTTAACAACGTTCATAACGGTACCTTCCTCTAACACAAATATAATAGTATTATCGGTTAATCAGCTTATAAATTAGATATAGCTATGATATAATATGCCCTGTCCAAAGAAATTTAACTCAGAAGCTAAGAGAGGATATTTACATATGATAAACGAATATGAAGGCTGGAAAAAATTCAAAGATGTAAATAATGATTTCTTTAGCTACCTTGATGAACTTCAAACCATGGATATAGAAACGAAAGACTTCCTTTATCACTTTCCCGTTTTTGTCGGCTATGTTAATATGTCCAGATTTCTATTCCTGTACGATTTGTATAAAAAAGTAAATGAATTGAATGGTCACATTGCTGATGTGGGTACATTTAAAGGGGCAACCTTATTATTCTTCACAAAATTGGTAAAGCTCTTTGAAAACTATACTTCAACTCAAGTTCATGGATTTGACTGGTTCATGGGGATGAACCCCGATGCAGGTGCTAATTCCACGTACAAAGGAGATTATGAGACTCTATTAAAATTAATAAAGCTACAAAAATTAGAGGATATCTCCATTGTTCATAAAATGGATATTACGAAAGAACTTAGGGGCTATTTCGAACAACACCCTTATTTACGTTATAAAATTGTTTTAATTGATTGCGGCATTAAAGAAGTGTTAGATTCTGCGCTCGAACATTTCTGGCCACGTTTAGTTCCTGGTGGAATATTAATCATGGATCACTATAATGCTGAAGTATCGAAAGATGAAAGTGAAATAGTCGAGAAATATATTGGAAGCAACTATGTCAGACAAGTTTCTTTCAGCAGGTCGCCTACTTGTTATGTAGTTAAAGAAAAGTAAGGTGAAGGTACAACCCATTCTGTACACAGCTCGCCGATCTTAGCTATCGGCGAGCTGATAGTGTTCTCTTACCATAAAGAGCAAGTACAATCAATTAGCGGAGGCGTCTCATGATTACTAATAAGCAAGATTATATGCGTTATCTTGAAGAAGATCGTCGTGCGCTTGGAGCCTATACCAAGTATCCGATCCTCCAGAATAACATCATGATATTATTGACTGATCCCTGCTGGAAATTCCAAAAGCTCTTACGCAAATTAGAGTATTGGACCAATTGTAAGTGCAGCGCGATATGGAGGCCTTATATCTACTACCTACGCTGGCGCTTCCAGAAGAATAGCCTATTACTTGGCGTTACGATTCCGCTTAACGTGTGCGAGGAAGGACTATGTATTGCACACTACGGAAGTATCGTCATTAGTCGTCATGCGAAAATCGGGAAAAGGTGCATCATCCAATCTGGAGTAAACATTGGAGGCAACGGCAGTGCCGCCACAATCGGAGACGACTGTTACCTCGGTCCCGGATGCAAAATATACAATCCCATCACAATTGGAAACAACGTTAAGATTGGGGCAAATGCTGTGGTCAACAAAAGCTTTCCTGAAGATAACATCGTCCTGGCAGGAATCCCTGCAAAAATCGTAAATCGCATTGATGAAGACTACAAAGTTCTCGGAATTACCAAGCGTTAAGTCCACCATCGACAATTATATTTTGCCCCGTCACATAACTCGAAGCACTCGAAGCCAAGTAAACAACAGCCCCTACCATCTCACTAGCCTCTGCCATGCGACCTAGCGGTATCCGTGCGGAATACTTCTGAACAAACTGTTCGTTCTGTCCACTCTCCACACCACCAGGAGTCAAAGTATTGACACGAATCTTATTTGGCGCCCAATAAGTAGCTAGATACTTCGTGAGTGCCACAACGCCACCTTTGGAAGCAGAATAAACAGCAGGTGAAGACAGTTTTTGCCCGAGATAATAGGAACCTTCATAAATACGATGATCTGGCCCCATAATGCCGTATATAGAAGCCGTTTGGATGATAGATCCACCTGTCCCTTGCCGAATCATTTGCTTGCCGACTTCTCTCGCTACAAGAAATGTGCCGTCGATGTTGATAGACATCACTTCTTGCCATTGCTCGAGAGAATACTCCTCGAAAGGAGCCAAGAAGCTGGCTCGATTAGCAGGGCGACTAGCTGCATTATTGTGAAGGATGTGAACCGCTCCCAACCTCTTTACAGTCTCCTCCACCATAGCTTCAACCTCACTTGGAACCGCCACATTACATTGCAATCCGATCGCTTGAACGGCATATACAGACGCTAATTCCGCCGCAAAGTCCTCTGCTCCCTGCCCGTTCAGATCGGCGATCGCAACATTCGCACCGAACTCACAAAGACCTCTACACACCTCCCGACCAATTATTCCAAGGCCTCCTGTTACTATAGCCGTCTTGCCTTCCAATTCAAATAATTTTCGATAAATCTGATTCATTCCGCTCCCCCTTCCAATCGTCCTCCAAGCAGCCATTCAACCATTTGCCAATCTAGTTCGCTATCAATATCAATGGATCTCTCTTCCGGCATAACATGTAGCAATGTATCAGGCAGAAATAGCGGATGGTCGTTTAGGATAAATTCTCGTCGCCAAATATAGATCGATGCGTTCATGTCGTAGCACTTAGGAGCATCCTGTCTACGAACAATTGGAACTTTCGCCGACTTTGATAAAAATACACGCCCCTCTTCGTCCGTTTCTACGAGATTAAAATACGGGGATCGACGAGCTGGCGTGCCCGTGATTAAATTAGATGCCCCTTTAGACTCTAACAAATACAGAGATTCAATGATATCTTCCTCTGTTCGTAGCGGCGAGGTTGCATCTAAATCCACCACAACATTAAATTGTTCGCCTGTCTTCAGTTCTACCTGTTGAATACAGTGGCGAATGGCAGGTAGCTTCGCGGATGTATCGCTTGCCATTTCAGGCGGACGCTCCACCAATATATCTGCGCCATATCGTTGAGCAACTTCGAGTATCGCATTCGAATCACTGCTCACAGCGATATACTTGAACTGTCCAGATCGTCTAGCAGATTCAATACTGTAAGCGATTAGTGGCTTTCGATGCATCTCACGAATGTTCTTATTAGGTATCCCCTTCGAGCCACCCCTTGCACAGATGGTACACAACCTACTCACGTCGTACCCACTCCTTAGCAGTAAACGATTTCTCTATCGCTTCGATGAGCTGAACAACTGCTAATCCATCACTCAACGTGCATAAATCACTCCATTGATCTTGGAGGATCGCTTGGTGTTGCGCCAAATAAGTGTCATTGCGCGCTGTCTGCAACACCTCAACCTGTCCATCTATTTCAAACAATCCGTTCCTCATGTCAACCCTATATGTATGCCGATCGGTCACGACAACGATCTCACGCCTGCCGGGCCGGTCTAAGTAATTCACTTGCAACGTAGCAATAGGACAGCGTTCAAGCGCTGCCAACACACTACACATATCTTCCCCGGTTACTTCAAGTGAACTGAATCGGCCACCTAATGCACTGACTTGCAGCCACTGCCCGCATAGCAACAGCATATAATCCAGTTCATGACTTAAGTCTCGAAGAACCCCTCCGCCTTCTTCACGTGAAGAAGAATAACTCAGTCGATAGTCACGTTGCGGTCGCCAATCCGGTAGAAATTGTCCCGCATAGATTGAAATAGACATTATTCGCTCATTTTGAAGTTCACTTTTTAATTTGCGAAGCAATGGATGGAATCGCAGGTTATAAGCAACTGCTATTCGCAATCTGTGACCTTCAGGAAGCAAGCGAGACTCAGCGAACAGCGGTTTTTCAACCAGTACTATGCCTTCCCACTGGCAATCAATTAATTCGATTAGCACGTTATAATGATCAGATGTCTTGTTTGCTACGACGATGTAGCTTGGACGCATTTCTTCTATGGCCTGGGACAAATTCATGTATGCGACAGGATACTGAATCTCTCGCGAACTAACGACCCCAACTTCTACGCCTAATTCTGTAAGAATCTCAGCATGCCGTCGTCCAATTGAACCGTAACCCACAACTAATGCCTTCATCCAAAAACCTCTAGAAACTCACTATTCGCCTTCTCAAAATCATCCGTTCGCCCGATGTCGATCCAGTATTCTCGAATTGGGAACACCGAGGTTTGCTCATGTCGCTGCATCAATTGATCGAACAAAGTCGTCATGTCATAGTAGCTATCTCGCGGAATATACGCAAGAATGCTTGGATCAATCACATAGATGCCGCCATTAATGAAAAATCTCTGCGTGGGCTTCTCTTGGAGCGCGCACAATCGATGCCCCTCTGTCTGAACTACCCCATACGGCACCTGAAACTCATATTCACGTACACACATTGTTGCTTTCGTACTCGTATCGATATGAAAATCAACGAGGTTGCCGAAGTTCACCTTCGTTAAGAGATCTCCATTCATAACGACAATCGGCTTTTCATGTTCCTCTTCAATAAGCGATAGTGCTCCCGCTGTACCTAGTCGCTTCTTTTCATGAATATAGCGAATCGTTACCCCCCAACGAGAACCATTACCGAAATAATCTTGTAACATTTCCGCTTTGTAGTTGACTGAAATATAAAACTTATGAAAACCACTCGAAATAAAGTTTTCCAAAATAATCTCTAGAATTGGCTTCGTACCAACCCGTAGTAATGGCTTTGGCATATCTTTCGTTAGCTCACCGAGTCGACTGCCCAGACCACCTGCCATCAGCACCACCCAATTATCACGATGATGCGTATGCATGAGATCGTCCAATAGCTGCAGCTTAATAACTTTCCCATCACCATCTAAAATAGGAAACTGACGCAGCTTTAAATAATTCATAATCGACAACAATGTCTCCCGATCCATATCGGTCGTCGCCGTTCGGGGCTGTCGATTCATGATCTCGGATACCGGAGCTTCGACACGAACTCCGCGCAAAATTCCACGTCGGACATCGCCGTCCGTTACCGTACCAAGTAACCGCCGCTCCTCATCCACGACAAGTGCAATTTGAACCGTACCGCGATCAATGATTTGCAGAACCTCGAAAATCGATTGTTCCGGTGAAATGAATATCTCTTCAACAGGGATCATTATGCCTCTCCCTCTTTCTTTCCGTGGCTGGAACTCCATAAACAAATGAATGCGAAGCGAGACTATTAATGACAACAGCTCCCGCACCTACGACACTGCGTTCGCCAATCGTCAAATTCGGAAGAATCGTTGCTCCTGCACCGACGTATACACTTTCCGCAACGTTAACATCGCCGCATATCGTCGTTCCTGGCATCAAAGCAGCGTGGTCGCCAATGCACGAACCATGATCGACAGACGCTCTCGTATTAATCAGGGCGTTCTGTCCAATGACGGCATCCGTCTGCACAACAGCACCCGCCATAATTTGCGCGCCTTCGCTCACCTTGACGCTCGTGGAAACAATCGCAGCATCATGAATGAGCGTCGCAAATTGATACCCTTTAGACTTATATCGGTTAAATAGAACCTCGCGGAGAGAGGAACCCACGATAAAACCTACTCCCATAACCAATTGAACTTCATTCGGTGCGAAGGCTTGCATCTGTTCATCCTCACCTAAATAAGGTACTGCATTAATATGCGAACTAGGCTCTTTGGAAATGTAACCGATTATCCGTATGTTTTGACGCAAGAGCAAGTCGAGACATACAGTAGCATGTCCACCGCCGCCGACAAGTATAAATGGTGTATCCACGCGATCACTCACCATTCGATCAATTCATCTTCCGCATAACTGCGGCTCGCCTTAAGTCCTAATAAGCTCCAATACATCGACGGCGGAAGTCCATTGCCCGGACGCTTTAGTGTTAGGTTCGTTTCGTCGAACGTCTCTCCCTGTTGAATATCACGTGAGGCAACAATACTTTTTCGCGCAGGCACCCTATTTTTAAGTTCGGAAACCGCCGGATATTTGACGCTAGTTCCAAATGCTATTTCGATATGTCTGATCTGCTTAATCATCTCTTGAATTTCATGTGGCTCTAGCGACGCCTGATGATCAGGACCTTCCATCGTCTTGTCCAATGTAAAATGCTTCTCAATGATGACTGCACCCAATGCAACTGCAGCGACAGAAACTTCCGAACCAAGCGTGTGATCCGAATATCCGACAGGTAGAGTGAATGCCTGCTCCAATGTCTTCATCCGATTCAAATGAACATCCTCGTACGGAGTAGGGTACTCCGTCGTACAGTGGAGCAACATCACCTTATCCTGTAATGCTGTCTGCCCTTCCTCGGAGGAATAAGCGCTCTTGAAAGCCATCAATGACGGCTTGGCAGCACGATCAGTGACCAAACCAAAAGCAATGACACTCAATGCTTCCTCGACTTCACCAATCGTCGCCATTCCAGTTGAAACGATCAGTTCACACTCTGTTCGCGCTGCTTTTAACAGGAACGGAAGGTTCGTCAGATCACCAGATGATAACTTCAGCCGATTCAGCTTTAACGTATCCGTCAACAGAGCAAGGCTTTCATCATCAAATGGAGTCGATAAAAAATCAATCTGGTGCTCACGGCAACATTCGATCAACGCGCAGTGATCGTTCAAAGATAATTCCAATCGACGAATCATATCTTGTTGCGACTCTTCCGCATCCGTAAGCCGCTTCTGATACTCTGCCTTCTCGGCACTGTTGCTAACGAGCTTGTTCGCTTGGAAGGTTTGGAATTTCACTGCGTTGGCACCAACTCTAGCTGCCTCTGCAACTAGCTGTTTTGCTATCGCCAGCGAGCCATTATGATTAACTCCCGCTTCCGCAATGATATAAGTTGATGGCTTCATATGATGGCCTCCGATCTTAGATCATAAAAGGATTTCATCAACAGCCCTTCCAGCTTTACGGACTTTAAAACTCGCTTAATCTTCGGAGCAGCATTCCCTTCACCATATAAAGAAACGACATCCGACAGTGATTCGCTGAAAGTGTCCGATAACGCCCACTGAATAGTGGCTACGATCTCCTCGCTTGACGAACCGCAATCCAACACAGAAGCCGCCTTGATCCGTCCCGCTTGCCGTGACCCAATATTAACAGTCGGCACGCGGAACATTGGAGCTTCTATAATACCGCTCGACGAGTTGCCAACGACAGCCTTTACATATCTTAGCGCGCTTAAATATCGAAGCTGCCCTAATGAAGTGAAACATTTAACTCGATCCGGATGGCTAGCAGCATATTCGTCCATCATCTTAGCGATAATGCGCCCGTCTGTATCCGAATTCGGTTTGGTAAAAACGATCTTTGCTTGCGGGAAGCGTTCCAGTGCAGTCAGAAGCTGTGTCATTAATTCACTAGAAGATTGCTTCGACAGCGTAAGAGGGTGATACGTCACTAACAAATTGACTTCACCTAGCTTGAAGTCCAATGCGCGCTCCAGTTCGTCCTTCTCCAACAGCTTGATCTTTCGAATGTTATCGAGGCCAATTGCCCCAACATTGTAGACGCGCTGAGGGTCTTCCCCCAGTTGAATAACACGCTGCCTATACGGCTCAGCCGACGTAAAATGAAGGTGCGATATCTTCGTAATCGAGTGACGAATGGCTTCGTCTATTGCGCCTTCTGTGCTCTCACCGCCGTGAAGATGCGCGATTGGGATATTCGCAATCATAGCCGCCTGCGCTGCCGTCATGATCTCATATCGATCCCCGAGCAATACAATGAGATCCGGTTTTAGACGGTCTAGCGCATCCGCAAACCCGATCAGCGCCAGCCCCATCGACTTCGTGATGCCAACGGGTGTGTCACTAGAGAGCAACATCTCTACCTTTGCATCGATCGCGAATCCGTCGTCCACGATTTGTTGCATGGTCAGTCCGAATTCAGGCGACAGATGCATACCGGTGACAATGAGCAGCAATTCAATAGCTGGATCATCGCGCAACTCCCCTAGCAACGGAGTCAGCAGCCCGTACTCGGCTCTTGTTCCGGTGACGACGGCTATTCTTCTTCCCTGATCCAATGTCATAAATACATCAGCCCCTGACTGCTCGGTATGTTAATCACCGAATGTTCCAACCGTTCCGTTACCGTAAGAGTCATGCGCGGATGATGCCCAAACATCGGTAATCGATGCATTGGAGTCCAGATTGGACGCGTTTGGAATCCTGCCTTGTTCGTCTGCACCAATATCTGATCACGCAACTTCACGTTAGGCTTATCTAGAATGATCGCATTCAACCAGTAGTTACTGCGACAATACTCGGGCTCTTCCATTAGGCGAACACCCTCTATCCCTTGAATAAGCTCCTTGTACCTTTCAGTAACTATTCGTTTATCCGCAATCGTTTCGTTTAATCGCTCCAATTGCGCACAGCCGAGTGCAGCGTTTAAATTCGGCATTCGGTAATTGAATCCGATCTGATCATGGTGGAACTCCCAGCGATGTGGAAGCTTAGCTGTCGTCGTCAGATGCTTCGCCTTCCTCGCCAGTTCTGCATCATTCGTCACAATCGCGCCACCACCGCCAGTTGTCACGATTTTATTACCATTGAAGCTGATCGCCCCAATCTTTCCGAATATGCCTGTATGCTTGCCTTTATAAATAGAACCTAATGACTCAGCCGCATCCTCAATCAGCACCAGCCGATACTTGTCACACAACTCCACCAACGCCTCCAAGTCAACTGGATGTCCGAATGTGTGCATCGGCACAACAGCTTTAATCCGGTTGCCTGTCACACGATTTCTTACATCGCCCTTAGCATCAAATTGGACAATATCGTACAAATAACGTTCCAACTCCGTGCCGTCCATTCCCAGAGTGGTTTCCGTTACATCCACAAAATGGGGGATCGCACCGCAATACGAAACAGCATTTGCTGTAGCAACAAAAGTCAAAGAAGGGATTAGCACTTCGTCCCCTTCTTTGACTCCCGCTAACAACAAGCTCATATGTAAAGCGGCAGTACCGTTCACAACAGAGACAGCATATCCCGCTCCAGTATACTCCGCAAGCTCCCGCTCGAATCGATCAACGAACGCACCCGCAGAGGACACCCAGCCTGTATCAATACATTCCTTGACATAATCCCACTCATTTCCCGAAAACCGAGGTTCATGCAAAGCAAGCATCCGTCCTCGTCGAGGAAATGCCCTGTCCAGCATGTCGACGATAGTTCCCGCCAAATGTTGCTTACTCACCTTGCATCCCTCCCTTATATATTGTATATCGACGTTTTATATTGTTTTAAATTAGCCGGTTCGGTAAACCACGCAATCGTCTCCACAAGACCCCGACGGAAACCTTCTCCGTCTGCAAATTCTGGTGACCAGTTCAGTTTCTCCGCTGCAAGCTTGTTATCTGCCCATAAACGTTCGACTTCGCTCTTATCCGGACGAATACGCTCTTCATCCGTGATCCACTCGACATCTTTGCCCATGATCTCGCCGATCAGCTTGGCTGTATGCCCAATCGATACCTCGAAGTTGCTGCCAATGTTAATCACTTCCCCAATTCCCGCAGGCGACTCTAACATATGAATGAATCCGCGAATAGTGTCTCTCACAAAGTTAAAGTCTCTCGTTGGATGAATGGCACCCAGCTTAATCCGCTTTTGTCCTGCGGCAAGCTGCGTAATGATCGTTGGAATGACCGCTCTAGCGGATTGACGAGGACCATACGTGTTAAACGGCCGAATAATACTAACCGGCAACTCGAACGAACGATAGAACGACAGCGCCATCTGATCAGCACCTATCTTAGACGCTGAATAGGGTGAGTGACCTTGCAACGGGTGCTTCTCATCAATCGGTACATAAAGCGCTGTGCCATACACTTCGCTCGTCGATGTATGTACAACTTTGCGAACACCGTGCTTACGCGCTGCCTGCAGCACATTAAGCGTCCCTTTAATGTTCGTATCAACATAAGTGTCTGGTGAGTGATAGGAGTATGGGATGGCAATAAGCGCCGCCAAATGCAGCACCGCATCGCACCCCTTCATTGCCTCATGGACGCCGTGCGGATCGCGAATATCACCCGCAAATACTTCAAATTTACCTCGAACATCTGCCGCCGCATGGTCAAGCCATCCCCATGAATTGAACGAGTTATATAAAACAAAAGCTCGCACGTCATATCCACCACGTACAAGCATCTCAGTTAAATGTGAGCCTATAAAGCCATCCGCCCCTGTTACGAGCACCTTTTGAATATCGCTCATATATTCATTCACCTCTGAGTTCAGATATCTCGATTTATTGGATACGGTTTGCAGTTTCTATCTGGACATGAATAATTTCAATCTCCTGTTGTGTGGAATATAACGAATAGAACTGTCCAGGGACAACGGATATCACTTCTCCCCGCATGCATTCCAATCTACGCCCTTGAGATGCAAAGATACAAGGCCCATCTACTATTGTGATCGTATGAATCTCATCCACTCGCGTTTCATTGCGCCATAGTGAGTTCATGAAAATGTTAATGCGTTTAGTTATCGTCCTTCGTCCATCCTTGTCAAAGTAATCGAGGACACGATAGCTTCCCCACTGTCGTTCTTCATACATCGTAAGCTGTTCAAAGCCTTTCATCAGCTCTTTCAATCGTGGACTCGTTGGCTTGTCCGTCACGAGAATCCCCTCATGACCTGCCGCTACGACCACATTCGAAACATTAAGAACAAACACCGGAATATTCAGCTCGTTTACAATATGCGTGTTTACGCTATCTTCGCTAAGAACTCCATTACCGAAAACCCTCTCACCAATTTCCTCAGTAAACGTATTCCAAGTTCCGAGATCCTTCCAGTAGCCTTTATACGTGATCGCAACTATACTTATTGCTTTTTCCACGACAGAAATATCAAAGCTAACTTTCTTCAGGCTATTATAGGCTTGCTGCAATTCCCTATAACTTGCAGGCAAGTTATGCTGATCTATCACCTGCCGAATATAGGATAGTCTAAATGCAAAAACACCACAGTTCCATAGTGCATTCACCGCAATTAGCTTCTCAGCTTC
This sequence comes from Cohnella cellulosilytica, assembly GCF_042431195.1. Classification (NCBI taxonomy): domain Bacteria; kingdom Bacillati; phylum Bacillota; class Bacilli; order Caryophanales; family Paenibacillaceae; genus Cohnella; species Cohnella cellulosilytica. Next base: position 33,646 of record NZ_JBHMDN010000019.1, on the reverse strand, counting down.
TTGTTCCGTCGGCTTTTCAAAAAAAGCGCTGACCGGCATGTACTCATTTTCCGTATTCGGCAGAACCGCTGGGATAATATAGCCATACTTCGCAGAAGGGTATGTTGGTGTTGTACCCATCAATGCCAAATCCGCGGAAGTTATATTCAATATATGCTCAAATTCCGTTATTTTGCGGAAATAGCTTTCTTCAACGAACGGATCTACAGGCAGTACACAGATCACTTCATCATCCGGAACTGACAATTTATCTCGGAGATACAAACAAGATAGTGCAATAGCTGGGAAGGTATCTCTTCTCTCCGGCTCTACAATCACAGCAATATCATCGCCGAGCTGTTGCTTGATGATCTCGATGTGCGAAGCACTAGCGACGATATGAACATCAGAACTGAGACCTGCTCCATGTAGCTGCCGCCACACTCGCTGGAGCATGGATTCATACTGCCCCTCTTCGTTTTTCAAAATTTTAAGAAACTGCTTCGATCTTGCATCACTGGATAATGGCCACAGACGTTTACCTGAGCCTCCGGATAATAATACTATCTTCATAGGGTCATTCCTGGTTGTTCTTTACACTTATCACAATACCAGTCATAGGTTTGTTTAATACCTTCACGCAGCAGTGTAGTTGCTGTCCAGCCCATCGCAGTAAGCTTAGATACATCCAGCAGTTTTCTTAGGGCTCCGTCTGGTTTAGTGGAATCGAATACTATCTCCCCTGTATATCCAACAATTTCCCCAATCAGCTGCGCTAATTCAAATATCGTAATATCAACGCCAGCTCCAATGTTAATTAATCCATGATTACTTGCATCTGGCTGGTTGATCAAGTAAACACATGCATCGGCTAGATCATCTGAGAATAAAAACTCTCTGCGCGGTGTCCCGCTCCCCCACAATTCAACTGTCGGTTGGTTATTCTGCTTAGCCTCAGCAAATTTCCGAATTAACGCCGGAAGCACATGCGAAGTTTGTAAGTCGAAATTGTCCTCGATGCCATATATATTAGTCGGCATTACTGACACAAAGTCCGTTCCGTACTGGCGATTATAAAATTCACACATTTTCAGACCCGCTATTTTGGCAATGGCATACGGCTCGTTCGTCGGTTCTAAGTAACCACTCATGAGATGTTCTTCTTGCATCGGTTGCGGTGCATGCTTAGGATAGATGCACGAACTTCCTAAAAACAAGAGTTTTCTCACATTGTTCAGATAGGCATAGTGAATAACATTCGTCTGGATAGCTAAATTATCACGTATAAATTCCGCAGGATACGTAGAATTAGCTAGTATTCCACCTACTTTGGCTGCGGCAAGAAACACATACTCTGGTCGCTCCGTGCGAAAGAACCTTTCCACCTGCCCCATATCCCGCAAATCTAACTCCGAACTAGAACGCAAGATCAGGTTATTGTACCCTAGAGAGCGCAGTCTCCTCGTGATTGCGGAACCAACAAGCCCTCGGTGACCGGCAACATAGATTCGAGCATCTGTATTCATTATCGCTTCACCTCGACCTCATCATCCGTTCCTTAATTTGAATCTTTAACATGTCCTCTCGCACCATCGATTGAATCAACTCATGGAATGTCGTCTTCGGCTCCCAGCCAAGCAATTTCTTAGCCTTCGCAGGGTTCCCGATCAATAGATCTACTTCAGTCGGTCGGAAATATTTAGGATCTACGCGTATAAGAACCTTACCCGTCGCTCGATCTATACCGAGCTCATTAATTCCTTCACCTTGCCATTCGATGGAGATACCTACTTCTTGAAAAGATAGTTCTGTGAACTCTCTAACGCTGTGCGTTTCACCCGTAGCAATAACAAAATCTTCGGGCTCTGAATATTGGAGCATACGCCACATAGCTTCCACATAATCTCCAGCAAAACCCCAATCGCGCTTAGCATTCAAGTTACCAAGATACAACTGATCTTGAAATCCACACTTGATGGCAGCAACTGCACGAGTGATTTTACGCGTAACAAATGTCTCACCTCGTACTGGTGATTCATGGTTAAATAAGATCCCGTTACAAGCAAACAGGTTGTAGGCTTCCCTATAGTTGACTGTCGTCCAATAAGAGTACAGCTTCGCTGCTGCATACGGACTACGAGGATAGAATGGCGTTGTTTCGCTCTGCGGAATTTCTTGCACCTTGCCGTACAGCTCACTTGTAGAGGCCTGGTAAAACCTCACTTTCTCCGAAAGCCCTAGAATACGGATGGCTTCCAGGAGGCGTAACGTACCTAGTCCATCCGCATTTGCTGTATATTCAGGCGTGTCAAACGACACATGCACATGACTTTGTGCTGCGAGATTATAGATCTCGTCGGGCTGAACTTCTTGGACGATTCGTATCAAATTCGTTGAATCTGTCATATCGCCATAATGTAGGAAGAAGAAGTTTGTGTCATCCTCATGCGGGTCTCGATACAAATGGTCAATACGCTCCGTGTTAAATGATGAGGAACGACGCTTAACACCGTGCACTTCATAGCCCTTCTGAAGTAAAAATTCAGCGAGATAGGCACCGTCTTGTCCCGTTATCCCAGTAATGAGTGCCTTGCGTTTATTCCCTGTCATCTGACATCCCTCATTTTGTTCGCTCACTCACTATAGTTATTTATCGGCTTCCTACTATTGATTCCATACAACAAATTGTTTCCATGAGTAAATCGGAGGAGCGGCTTCCCCTAGAAGATTAGAAATTTGATCACGAATTTCTGCGTCATAGTCATACTCAAACGCCAAAATGATAGCATCTATCCTACGCCCATGATCCACCAGCCATTCTGGTGCATAAACCGTAATTCCACGGATACTCGCCCCTTGAATTTTACGATCATTATCTAAGAAAGCTTGTACCTGAATCCCGCTCTTTTCTAAATCTATAAGCATATAAAGCGACAAATCTATTGTTCCGAAAATAGCTACACTACGAATTCCTCTATTGAAAGCAGTCTTTGAGATAGGCTTATCATCCAATAGTAGCGTTTCAACCCATTTTTTATAATGTCCACCATTCATTTCGCCTCTAGTTAATGGCTGCAGCACGCTCTTCCCAAAATGTTTGGTGCAAATTTGAACAAGATCCCTGCGCACTTCCTCCAAATTCGCAATATCTGTAGACGTTCCGCCTGTTCTAAACACCGCAATAGCACGATTAATAAAGACACAATTTGCTTCATATTTCTTAAAGAGTTTAACGTTCGCGTCAAAATCACTCGCGATTCTATACTTAAGCTCGAACAAGCCAAATTCATCAAACACGCTTTTTTTAACGAATATCGCTTGATGAGTTATATTACGTCCCAATTGAAGATTAGCAAGAGTCGTTTTGTGTCCATAAGGCTTATACAACCCAATTTTCTCATTGACGATTAGAACATGCCCGTATATAGCTCTATTAGATGGATCAGAATCGAATTCGGCTAATACATCTGAGATTACCGTCTTGTCATGCAGATAGTCATCTGAATTCAGAAAGTATACAATATTACCTGTTGCCGCCCGTATTCCTTTATTAAACGCATCATAAATGCCTGCATCCGGTTCCGAAATGACGATATGAATCAAATCGCGATACACACTAATGATATTGAGTGTTCGATCTGTAGAACCTCCATCTACAATGATAAATTCCAATCGGTCATACGCCGACTGTTGCAGCACACTTTTAATGGTGTCCTCCAGGTATCTCTCACTGTTGTACGTTGCTGTAATAATAGAAATCTTGTTTTCAGCACTTTGACTCAAGATGACACCTCACTTTTCATTTTCGAAAAATAATGAAGGGGTCCTTAACAAATGAATCTTACTCCGGATTTCCTCTATATTCCAATCCCACCATTTCACCCTTAACAAAATCTCTGTTTCTTCAGGACTAAAGCGGTAACGGATTAATCGAGCTGGCACCCCTCCAACGATAGCATATGGGGGAACATCCTTTGTAACTACTGCACCGGCGCCAATTACTGCCCCATCACCAACGGTTACGCCAGGTAGTAGAATTGCGTTTGCACCTATCCATACGTCATTACCAATTACAATTTTCTTATTAGACGCTATTCCATACACATCTATTACTTCTTCCTGTGGTAGAATGCCGGGTATCCCTTCATAACCTAGAATCTCATTTTCTGACGTATACAATATCGGGTGAGTCGTTATGAAGTTCAACGGGTGATTTACTTCTCCAATCCGCACCGACTCATTAATCGATGTAAATGCTCCGATCTCTTGCAGCAGTGATTTCGGATAGCAATGCTTCTGATAACCATATGTAAACCGACCAATCTTTACGCCTTCAACGACTCTTGTCGTTGTCGTTTCCTCCACAACTCCGCGATCAAACACCTGCATATAATGTTCATTCTCAATAAACCCCAATGCGTTCAACTGTTTAAATATGGAGGGGTAGTGCGCCGTAGCAACAAGAATATAGTATTCATTACGATCGATTTCAGCCAAAAAGTCTGCACGAACAACATCCTTTGAAATAAAGGAAGTTATTCCCGAATGGTTATCTATGAAAAATGCAATATGAGGGTAAAGCCACAAGTACTGTGAGAGAAACTGGTCTGCCACCTTACCTGTCCCAAATATAGCTATTTTCTTTCCGTCACGAAGAATGCTCTCGTACAATTGTTTATGATCCACGTACATCTTGTTGCACCCCTATATAAACAAATCTTCGTAGGTCACCCGTTCGAAAGAATCTAGATGACCCCCGGCTGTTGCATTACGAATACGTAAACTACTCTGTTCTGCAATTAATCGCAATGCTTCATACTCGCTCTTTTGGGTATTAATTATTCGTTGAAGCTTTTCGTAACCATGTTCCCTCCATCCATTCTTATAAGTGTTAATTTCCTTTTCATTTTCCTCGTAAGAATGCGCTGACCATACACCGTTTTCAATATCCTGAATACTATACCCCCACCAGGAATGATCGCACCCAATGAGAATAATTTCTTCATATCTCAAACTAATGGCTAACATCAGCGCTACAGAAATAACATTCTGAGCAAATTCAGGAAGCGCCTTTTCAAAATTAAGTATCGTTGGCTCATAGTTCACAATATGTTCTAATAAATAGTAATAAACACGGTCTGCTGCCGGATCATTATCTGTCATATAGCCATAAGAATCATTATGAATGAACAACTTGGTTATGGGTAGTCTGTCTCGCATTGTTTCTAATAATCGATCAAGATATTGTGCTTTCTGCAACCAGAACCCCGGGTCTGCAACCACCCAATATTTGGGATTCAATGAAATTAGACTATCGTCCCTATACGAAGTGTTCACGATAATCGTGTCTTCATCAGCGAGCAACTGTAAATTCTGTTGCAACAACGATGGACCCGTCCCAATAATAAAACAGCGTTTAGCCTTTTTATTCTCCATTAGTTGCTTGTTGCGCTGAAGTAATTGTCGCGTCAAACTCCAGTCTTTTATAGGAAAATGAATAATATTCTTATTAAACCCAAGAGCATTTATTTGCTCAATCAAAGCACCTCCATCTACTACGGTGATGATGATTTCATAGGGTACAGTAAGGTAACTTGCAATATTAGAGACAGCGTCGATCGGAACACCATGCATATACGTTCCGATCTTACCTATGTCATTGTCCAAAATCACGCTTGGAATACTTGAGGCATCCAGCCTCCTCCACTTAATCAAGAGTTTCTCAGCTTTCCTACCTGCCCCTACCCATATATATCGCACTTCAATGCCCCCTTTTCCCCCACCCTAACCCTACACTAATAGACTGTCTTTAATAGCTTGATAAATTTTAACGCCGCTTGTCCCATCTGCATTCACGTAGACACTGGAAGCCAGTCCTTTACGATGGTGTGCGCATGGGTCTTCACCTCGTCCAATCATCTTCGCAACTTCTGGTGCAGGCAACTCTCGATTAACTGTATAATAAAACGCATCATTTGTAATCAATGAGCCTTCGGGAAGCTGCCCTCCCCAATAAAGTATCGGTTTCTCTGTTAACAAGTACGCCGAAAGCAAAGATCCACCACAAGTAATTAGCATGTCCGCAACTTTCAATGCCGAAAAATAATCAGGGGATTCATCAAAGATGATATGTGAATATAAGGAGTCGCCTTCTTTGATACTACGAATCAGATTCGTATAATATTCGGAAAATACCGGCGTGTATTTATAAATGGATGCTTCAGTCAGCGGATGCGGCCGCCAGATCAGGATGCTGTTGTCGACCATATGTGGGAGGTTAAATATCTCCATCATTTTCTCAAATCTTTGGAAAAAGTTTTGTGCAAACATTAAACATGGTGTCTCGAATACAAACACCTTTTTTCCCTTTACACGCTCTTTCCACTCCTCAGGATATGCTTGTTCATTACTTCTAAGCGCTCTCAACATCCCATCTAATTTCGGCGTTCCGAGCACTAGTAGTTTTTCCTTCGGAACTCCGTCGCGAATTGCTGCTTCCTTTAGCGTGTCATTGACAAGGACAACGCGATCAACATTATGAATGGTCGGTATATTGTACGCCAAGCTTTTTTCACCCTCGGAAGGGGCTATGAACGAAGAAATGTGATACGGAACATATACGAGCATTCCTGTGTATTGCTTTAAGTTCGAGGTAAAAAAGACTTCGTGAACACGAGTAATCGTATTGTACTGGTCGTAAATATTATGTACATAAATCACATCCGGCTCTTCATAAGCCAGATCATACTCGTTATAATGTGTGATTGGTATATGAGCGGGGAATTGGTTCCCTTCATACGTCGGAATCTCTTTATCACCAGCAATTTGATAATACGGAATCGGTACTACCTTAGCTTCACAATCGGGATCAATTGCCGCTGCTTCATAAATGGTTTCCAAGCTATCCCACATGGACGCCTTATATGGAAAAAAAACAATTTTCAATTTCGGCTTGATTTCTGCTGCTACGATCTCCCGAAGCACCTCCACTTGCTGGTCCAGCGTCTTTATTGCAATATTATTAATAAGCGAGGCATCAGAATACAATGCTGCAAACTCCGCCTGAATTTCCAATAACTTTTGTTTAGACCTCTGAAGCGACGACTCTTCCTTGTTCAATTGATTCAGAATAGCCGCTAGCGCCGCTGAACAGTCTTCGATAGCCCTCCTTTTATCAGTCATTTTTCCTATTTCAGCAAGCATCTCTGAGATGCTGCCGAACAGTGCAAGTATTTTGTTTTTCATACTTAAAAACATAATTATTGCCCCTTTATGCGTGTCAAATGTGTGCAGTTAATAACCGATTCATTCTCTCAAGCCTTTCGGGGAACTCCCTATTCGTATCCATATAATCAGCTAAATACCGATTCATTTCAATTTGCATTTGTTTCAACTTATCTTGATCCTGAAGCTCCACGGCTAGTTCTGCTAACAAGCTAGCATGATAAGCATAAAACCGTTTGACCCATTTGATAAGATCCGATTCGACTACGCTGTTTTCAAGCTTCTCAATGATGCGAGTATAAACCCTTATAATATCGCTTCTCTGGCTTAAGTCTTTGGCATGGTCAAGTGAATCCTCACGCTGATAATAATGATAATACGGCGTATCATAATAGTAAGCGGTGTTCGCTTTCATTACATAATCAAAAAACATAAGTACATCGCCGCCACTAACTTCTTCCCAAAAGCGAATTCTATCAATTCCGTTAGTCGGATTAAACAGATTCACACGAAAAAGTTTATTCCAGTAGTATGCTCCGAAGGCACGATATGAATCACGCATAAACGTATATCGCAAGATTTCTTGCCGGTTAATAATACCTGGTACGAAATCAACCTTATTTTCAACTTGAGAGCTTTGCTCACCCGTCGCAATAAACCGCCCCGAGCAAACAAAATCCACATCATGGTCTTCGAGCATCTTCACCATTTCTTCATAGAATTGAAGCTCCACCCAATCATCCGGATCAACAAACCCAACGTAGTCTCCCGTCATTATATCCAGTCCAGCATTAATCGCACTAGAGCATCCCCGATTTACTTGATGAACTACCTTTACTCGTGAATCTCTCTGCGCGTACTCATCGCAGATTTCTCCCGAACGGTCGGTCGAACCATCGTCGATACAGATAATTTCAAGGTTCGGATACGTCTGATGAACCACACTCTCCAGACTCTTACAAATATAATGTTCTACGTTGTAAACAGGTATAATCACAGAAATCTTCTTCATCTGGACTCCCTCCTTAATTCCCCTCCAGGTCCACAACCGAAAAGGCATCCCAGAATGTGCGCATTGATTCTATGTTGCCGGTTGATACACGCAAATAGCCTGCCAGGATTCCGGAGCGGTAGTCCCGAATCCACACCCCTTGCCCTTTCAACGCCGCAATCACATCTGTCGACTTTTTCCTCGACCTGAACAGAATGAAGTTACCTTCCAAAGACAGTACTTCGTAGCCATGATCCCGTAGTTGCTGAGAGAGCCACTCTCGCCCTTCCATCTCCGCGACACGCTGGTTCTCCAGCACGTCCGGGCGCTTTAAAATCTCTTCGGCGAACAGCAGTCCGACATTGCTTACGTTAAAGGTCGCCTGAGATCTCTCCAGATAGTCGATCAGTTGCGCGTTGCCAGCCGCATAGCCGACTCTCAACCCGGCAATTGAACAAACCTTGGAAAAGGTTCTTAATACGATGAGATTTTCGTAATGCGCAAGCAACGGCATGAATGTGACTTTATAATAGTAGTGATAGGCCTCGTCAATAAGAACAAGCGCGCCGACCGATCCTGCCTTCTGTATAATGGCGTGCGCCTCATCTTCCGTATAGGTTGCACCAATGGGACTATTTGGATTAAGAAGTACGACAATTCCGGTCGACTCGTCAATGGCTCCCAGCAACCGCTCTACCGGAATCGTAAAATCGGCGGCATACTCTACCTTCACATGCTCCATGCCGAACATCTCCGCATAGACACCATACATTTCAAATGTCGGTGTAACTGTCACGACCTTTTTTCCTCGTTCTCCGAAGCATTGAAATGCCAATCTCATCGCTTCGTCTGAACCGCTGGTGATCGTAATCTGATCCTCTTGCATTCCGCAATGTGCCGAGACTTGCCGCACAAGTCTATTTTTCTGTGGATACGTGGCTAGGAATTCCGGTGTAATCTTCCGCTTCACTTCTTCTACGAAATCTGTCGGAAGCCCCTCCGGGTTTTCATTCATATCCAGCCGCAGAACTTGATCTCGCTCTTCATGAAATTTCACACGATACAGGTTTTTAATATGTTCATTCACATACATGTCGTTTGACTACCTTTCCAAAAGGGTGTACCAACGATCCGTCTCGTAAAATTGCTTCTCATTGTTTAAGTGTGGCAAGTACTTCTGCTCGCGAACCGTAAATCCCGCCTCCGTGAACACCTTGTAATGCTGAATATACTCTTCCGGCGTTCGATAGATAACATCGTAGTTCGCTTTCAGCGCTTCCGATGGACATTCATCCAGCGTTAACCTTCTCTCAACCGCGACTGTTTCCGTGAAGTAAATAACGCAGCACTCGTCCAGCAACGACAACAATCCCTCGTAACATGCAGGCAGTTCCTCGTCGTTAATGTACATGCAGACGCCGCCAACGATCAGTCTGTCGAATCTTCCTTTGTAAAACTCCGCCGATTGCTGTACGGTTTCCTGGAAAGAGAGGTTGTAGAAATCATAGTTCTTTCCCTCGAAGCGATTGCGATTGCGCGCCGCCTCTACCATCTCCTGCGAGAAGTCCGTTCCGCAATAATAACCGCTTAACGGAATGATCGACTCCGCCCATCTGCCAATCCCGCACCCGATATCAAGCACGCGGTTCGTCTGCCCAATTTGCAACTCCGGAAGAATGAACGTCTTCTCGAATCGATTCCACTCCTCCGCATGGCTTGGATTCTGATCCCCAAGCAATACCGATACATATGGGTTTGCCATGCTTGCAATAGCCTTGGCCCGTTCGTTGTAGAAGCTGCGCGTGTTCTCCGTCTTAATATTGACACGTTCGCCATATATCCGATGCCGATCAGACAAGCGCCTCTTCCTCCTTCTCGATGTGCTTCAGAATCCGTTCGTAATCGTCGAAATAATCGATCTCCGCCCAGAATCTCCCGCCGACATCCACTGTATATATATTTTGTTCTTTCGTATCCGCAAAGGAATACAACACATTCTCCCACCATAAGGAGTGCTGATGATTGCCAACCAACGATTCGAGACGCTCATTGAATTTCCCCATGAAGCTTGCTTTGATTTTGGCGAGCCCGACATATTCGCAGCTGCGGGACGAAAGTGGAAGCTCCTTCCCGTACTTCTCGATGCAGCCATTGTCTGTCGTCAAGAAGAAATAGTCGCCGACCTCAGTACGAGTCTTATCAATCGCTATGCTGACCTCTCGTTTGTCGTCAAGTACAAGATCAAGAATGTCCTTCGAGAAGTACACATCCGCATTGAGTACAATCGAATCCTCCTGCAATTCATCCCTTGCAAACCATAAGCTGGCAATGCTGTTCGTCACGTCGTAGAATGGGTTGAAATAATACTTAACCGGCAATCCTTCGAGCGCTTGGTATATTTTGCTCGATTGGTACCCCACGCATACGACCAATTCAAATCCCGAATCGAGCAGCATCTGCGCCGTTCGGCGGATGAGCGGAACTCCGGCAATAGGTAATGTCGATTTCGGCACATCCTCAATCATTCTCGAGATTCGAGTGCCGCGACCTGCAGCCAATAAGATTGCCTTCATTCTCATCATCCTCTCTATGAGTTACAGGCTATACGAAGAAAGCGGAGAAGTTATATTTCGGTGATTCGGCGGCGGCGGCGTCATGTAGTCATCCCCATAGACATAACGCAAGTAGCCGTCCCAATCTGCTGGTACATAGTATTGTTTTCCTTCAAAAGACAGGGTCATCAATTCCGTAAACCAGCCTTTGAGAAACCCATTCATCTCCGCTTTTCCATGATAACCAATGCAGCCGACGCGCTCGCAACGCTTCTCATTAAACGCAATGGATAAGAGCTTAGCTAAGCCGAACGCTGCCTGCTTCGGAATCAACCGCACAACGCCCCACCCCATTGTCCCAAATAGCGTTTCCGATGTCCGCCAAGCTACACGCGCATAGAGTATTTTTCGGCTCATCGCCGCAAGCATTCCACGAACCGACCGAAGTACGGCGAGATTCGGCACGCCGTCCCGTGGAAATATATCTATGAATACTCCGTTATGCATCTTCAGATGTTCTTGACCAAGACGTACCGCCTGCGTACCCGTGCGTCTTAATTTTCCGTATAACCATGGATAGTGCTTGTCTGTCTTATTTGTTTGAAAGAAGGTGTCCTCTCTGAACTCCTGCTTGTCAATCTTGCAAAATTTGTCGTAGTCGCTGCGCAGCATCTCTACGTCAATGTCGTCATCCCAGGGAATAAAGGATCCGTACCGCACCGCTCCCAATAAAGTCCCTGACGCAATGATATAGCTCAGCTCATGCTTCCTGCACAGAGCATCGAATTCCGCAAGCAATTCGATTTGTATCAGCTGCATTCGCCGCAGCTCGGCTTCTGTCATTTTCTTTTGGCTATATTTCAGCATTTCGTTACGGATCATCGCCCTTCAGCGCGCTTACTATCCTTTTTATCGACATTTTTTGACTTGGACTTTAGCAGTCAAGAGTAATTCAACCTTTCACTCTCTCAATCGCAGGCTCATACCCATACGAAGCCGATAACGCGTAATACTGTTGTGCCCCAGAATCGTTACCCACTGATTCATAAAAAACAGCCAAATTGTATGCCGCCAAAAAATTAGATGAGCCCACAACAACTTCTTCAACTCCGCGGCGCCCTAACTCCAGGCACTTCAGATAGCTGTTCTCGATATTCTCAACTACTGAATAGTCCTGCGAGTCAATCGCATAGTCAAGCAGAAACTGTGCAACCGCGAAGCAGAAATCCGGGGAGCTTTCCAACAAGGCTATTTCATCCCCTACCAGCGCCAGCGCTTGATCATAATGTTTGCATTTCGTATGCGCCTGAAGCAGCTCCGTGACCGTTTCCGCAGCAAATGGAACCGAGGGCTTCAATAAAGCATAAGCTTTCTTCAAATACTGCTCGGCCAGCTCATGCTGTTTCGTACCCTGATATTGTCTGCCTAATTGGAAATTTAAATAAGCGCTATCCGGTTCGTCTACCAGTGCTTTCAATAATAACGGGATATTGCGAATGGACTTATCCGTCATGTAGTAGCCGTCATGCAGCAACCTTAACCCCGTCTCCACCATCGGCATGAGCGGAGTCGGTTGTTCGTGGATACGTCCCTTGTAGGTTACTCCCCGTGGAAATAACCTTGGAATCCCACGTACCCCCTCAAACTCATGTCCATATTCCACAAATCGGGACACAATATCAATCAGGCCTATTCGGCGAGCAGTTGTACTCGTAAAGGCTCTAATTACGTCAGCGCTGCCTTCCACAAAGTACTCATCCGCATCCAGCACAAGCATCCAATCCCCTGACGCCTGCTTAAGCGCATAGTTTCTGGCAGCCGAGAAATCGTCACACCATTCGAAATGAAACAGCTTTGCTCCGTACTCTAGAGCTATTTCTATTGTGCGATCCGTTGATCCCGTGTCTACAACAATAATCTCGTCAACCATCGCTGCAGCGCTGTCCAAACACCGGGCCAGATACTTCTCCTCATTCTTAACAATCATAGCTAACGATATCAAGGTTACACGCCCCATTTGTGTTCGGATAGAATATGTGATGATCTAAACCATATTTTCCGTCCAATTATTGTAGCAATCATACAGAGTGGCTTGGAAAAAGTCATAGTGCTTTCCGTTCAAATAGGCTTCATACTTAAAATCAAGCATTGCATTTTTCACTTCATTAGTCTGGTACTTTAAGTCCATATTATCGAATAGTATGTAATACTGTGCGATGAGAACTTCTGCGCGGCTTATCGCCTCAATAGCACAATCCATGCTTGTATGCCATTCCTCTTGTTGGGGTATTGGATAATTGGACAAGACATACTGTAAGGCTTGGAAAACTTCTTGATTATAGGAATGAATGAGATCAAGCACTTGTTCTTTCAAATTCGCCTTATACGAGACTGCGGACAGCTCCTTGGACACAAAGCTGACGATAAACCCTTCCGTCCCAAACGGATAGAGTTGAAGATCATCCGCCGGCAATAACTGATTCAACTCTACATCGTACATCCCTGAACCGTATAAAATCACCTGGCCCTTCTGGGCCGCCAGACGATTGCATTCATAGACTGCGTGTTCAAGATCGTCTCTGAATAGATCAATATTAATTAGAACTGCAGCAAAAGCCTTGTCGTTTAACATCCCCAAATCCTGAAAGCTTGTACCGACGATGGATACCCTATTATCAGAGTTATTGGACCGATAGTCGTTCTTATCGTAAAGTTCGTACACGAGATTGTCTTCACCGAACAGGGCAACCACATTTGCATATGCGCTATTAAGCAAATTACCGCCCACGCTCAACAATGCAACAGGAGCATTTTGGGAAGACATCTTCTTAAAAATCTCTGCAAATATAACCATCGTTTGGGCCTGGAGGATTCTCGGAAGATCCGACTCGTAAATCTGCTTAATCAACTGATAATAGACTTGAGCCTGCTGCTCCATTCCAACCGAGGAGATGTTCCCGTACCTATCATTAAAATCGTAAATCACGTTCCCTTCAAAAACCAGCCTTCCTCCGGTAAAAACAAGCGATTCTCCGTAAAGATAGATATCTTTTATTGGCTCAGTCAATTTACATGTCCCCTGGCAAGAGATTTATGAGATGATTCAACTTGCAAACGATTTTTTCATAACTGAAAAATCTTTCCCTGTATTCCTGGATATCATAGCATCCTCTGGCAAAATAACTTTCATCATTGCATATCTCCACCAAAATTCTTGATAATTGCCTTATGTTGCCGACTTCAAAACTTTTACCGCATTTTCCCCAGTTCGTGGCGTCGCCTACCGCATCGATTTCGCTGCATACGATATAACATCCATTTCGCGCGGCTTCAACCCATACATTTGGGGTTCCCCCTTCGAACTCGGAGGTCAACGCAAATACTTTTGCTTTCTTATATTCGTTTTCAAGCTTATCTTTATCCATAACTTTCCCGGTAAAAATGACTCTATCTCTAAGATGAGGGGACTCGTTAAAAAAATCTTCAATATATGGCTTAAATGAATCTTCAATCCCGCCTACTAATTTCACTTTCCAATCCGGAATTGCCTCTGCGATTAATCGAAAGGCTTCCATTAGTACCCAGTTTGCCTTTTGAGCCGTACCAATTCTGCCCACCGTCAAAATTGTATTTTCCTTTTCCGAATACTCCGTCCGTTTACGGGGAGCTAGATCGACAGAAGCGTTGGGGACATAGTCAATGATATACGGCCACTTCTTCGAAAGATGTTGTTTTAGCTTTTTTGACTCGACAGTGATTACATCACAGTTGCTTAGAAGCTCCTCATAACCAGCCTCTCTAAAAGCTATCCTATCCTGCCAGTAAAGATTAGCATCCAGCTTCAGGATAACCTTGCCGTCGGGTCGCAGCTGCCTGTATCGCCGAACCATTTCAATATGTGAAGGATAGGCCCCGAAGCAGAACATGACATCGATTCCGGAATAATGTTCAGAAATATACTCGCAGCACATTTGCACCCATTCGCTTAAATCCTGCGGCGTTCTCAAGATTTCCAATTCAAGACCGCTCAGCAGTTCGTGATAGGTGTATTCCTCTTTTTGAGCCGTGACGATAACCGTTCTGTATCCTAAATATTTATGAAACATATAGGGAACCAGACAGCAGTCCTTCATCAATTGCTCGTTCGTATAGTAAATGTAAGGTGAAAAGCTGTATATTCCCTTTGCCATTTGAATGTCGTCCTTGTCTTATAATTTAGCTTATAATAAAATATATCGGTCAAATTCCGCCACACCATTAGAAAGACTGCAAACATTCCCGGACACCCGATCCCCCATTGGACTTTTCAGCAAACTGTATTAATATTGAATCACGTACATCCCACTATGCTCGCATTTCGGAGGGCTTATGAACAAACTAATATCCTTGTGCATGATCGTTAAAAATGAGGAGCAATTCCTCGAACGCTGCTTAAAGAGTGTAAATCAGTGGGTAGACGAAATGATTGTCGTAGATACAGGCTCTACAGATCGTACGAAAGACATCGCCCGAGCCTTTACCGACAATATCTACGATTTCAAGTGGATTAACGACTTCGCAGCAGCACGCAACGAAGCGCTTAAACATGCATCTGGCACATGGATTTTGATTCTGGACGCGGACGAGTACATGGAAGAAAACGATATTCGCGGGCTTCGAGACTTCCTGGCTGGCGAGAAACCGTCGTCCAAATTTGTTTACCGAGTTACTGTACGCAACTTTATGGACTCTTCGAATCATACCGGAATATCCGAGTCTCCCATTCTTCGGATTTTTCCCAACCGTATGGGCTTTGAATATTACCGCCCGATTCATGAACAAATCCGGTTGTCCAGCGGCTCCTCCTATGAGATTATTGCATTGCCGTTCCAGATTCTTCATTCCGGCTACCTCGAGCATGTCGTAGCCGCTCAAAACAAGCATGACCGCAACATGTCGATTTTCGAGCAAATGATGAGCCGCACCAAGCTGAATGCCTACGATCACAGCATGATCGGCCAGCAGTTAAGCATGATGAGAAAGAGCGAGGAGGCGCTTCCCCATCTGAAGATCGCCTTTGAGAACGGCAGCAAGTCCTCCCCCTGGTACCTAAACAATCTATGGACGATGCTCGACGTTTACCTGCAGTCCCAGAAGTATATCGAGGCGTGGAGCTTGATTGACGAGCACATGACGGAGTATACGGATTACCCTGATATCCGCTGTGTGCGCGGTATCATACTCCTCTCACTGGGACTTCGCGAGCAAGCCAAGCAAGAGCTGGTGCTTGCGCACCGCGAAGCGGAAAATAGAGCTCGACTGAACCATAATATAGCGCTCGTCAGTCCGAATCTGGGGATGCGTATGCCGCTCTGGCTCCTCGCTGTTACGTTTGAGAACGAGAATAACTTCCAGTCCTGCATCCATTATCTCACGCTCTTGCTTAGAGCAGACGATCAAGACATTGAGGCATGGGTTAAAATGGTTGAAGTATTAAGCCTAAATGAATCCGCTGCGAATATTGCCGCTTTTCTGAACAGACTGCTTCATGTCGACGCTGCGCCGCAGAAGGTCATTGCCATGGCAAAAATCTCAATCAGCCTCGGAAATCAGCAACTGGCACAGTATTATATGAATCGTTTGCCGTCCCTTGACGTTTTGAGCTTAAGCGAGCAGCTTCGATATGCTTTATTAAGCAAAAATCTGACCGTTTTCGAACAATGCCTCATGAACAGAGCCAGCGATGGGTTGACTGACTCCGCAGCAGTTAAAATGGTGATTCTCGGCTCTATCGTATGGTCCCGTCCGGAATGGATAGAGCTTTGCAACCAGACACTTACTGATGAAAGCATTGGGCTGCAGTTTGCCCGAAATCTTCTCCAACCAGATCGGGCCGGGCAAAGGGATCCTTCCTTTGACCCCGTAGCCACCGATCTCTTAAGTCAACTCTACTTTTTGAAAGCTTGGGATACCTTCGACTCCCTCATTGACCGATTTAGCTCCGCAGCCGTTATCAATCAATTGGCTAACGTTTTTCTAGCCAAGCACTTTGTTCAACCGGCTATGCAGTATTACCAGCACTTGCTTGACCATAACGAGCTAGATGCGACAAGCTGCGAAAATCTGGCCTTGTTGCATGCTATGGATGGAAAAATTGAAGAGGCGCTTGAGTTCTGGGAGCAAGCCATTTCACTTCGACCTGAAGCCCCAATCAGACTATTTATCCAATACTGCTTTTATTGCAAGGATTCTCACGACAAATCGGAAATGAAAGCCAGGCTGGCTGAGCAACATCCGAATGATGCCAAGTCAGCGCTTATTCAAGGTTTATAACGGTAAAAGTAGAAGCCTGCGGATATCCCGCAGGCTTCTACTTTTGGCCCCTTCAAATCAAATCTGCTGAGCCTCAGCCTGTGCCGACTTTCTAATCGCCGTGTTCCAGGTTGCCCTCAACTCTAGCAGGTGGTTTAATGCCTCTTGGGCAGGCGCAGTCTCTTTGCGAGTGTTGGCCGCAATTAATTGATGAATCATATATTCATAAATCTGAACAAGATTGTGGGACAGTTCATATTCAAAATTAAGGGAAGCCACAAGCTCATGAACTACCTGCTGCGCCTTGATTAGATTAGTGTTGGATTTCTGCATATCCCTCTGCTGAATCCCTTCAATTCCTGCGCGTGTAAACCGAATGGCTCCATCGTACAACATCAATAAAAGCTGTGGGCCGGATGTCTGTACAGCTGACTGTTGATACTTCATAAACGGGTTCGTATTCATCCTTATACCCCTTTGTCGAACATAATGCTTTCATGCGAACCTGCATTCCCATAGCCTGCTTTTTGTTTTTTTGAACTGTTGATTCTCTGAATGCCCGCTGCAGCCTCTTGCATTAAGGTCTGCATGTGCCCCAAGATGATTTCGTCGTATTGTGAAATGCTGCCTAATAAAGCACGCTCAACTTCCGATATCGCGCTTCTTTCATGCACTTCTGCTGCCAGAGCTTCTCTCAGCTCCGTCAGCTCCACATACGTTTCATAATCTGCAGGCTGTGCCAGCCTTGCCAGGCGATCGCTCTCTGTCAGGACCTCTTGAATAAGCTGCTCCATTTTATCCATTAAGAGAACAGGCTCGCCTGCGCCTGATAACGATTCATAGCCGTCTCCATCGCCGTAAATTGCTTGTAATAGGTCGTTTCCCAACGATCCATTCGCGCATTGAAGTCGCTGATGCGAGTATTCAGCATTCTTAATTGCTCACTGATCAGGCTGGATTCCAGGAAAGCCGCATCCTTGCTTGTACTCACTTTGGAGGTGCCCGCTTTTGAAGACAAACTTTCAATGCCTGTCATTAAAATGTTGGAGAGACGGTTAAACAACCCGTTGTCGGGGTTCGTGGCCGAGTTCTTCTTAGCCGTGTCTGTCTCTTTGGTTTGTTGTGTAAACAGCTTTTCGAAGGCGTTAGGATCAGCCTCTATTGCGGCACGAAGCTTGGCCTCGTCCTTGATCACCAATTTCCCGCGTTGCTGCCACTCACCTGTTTCAATGCCGAAGGAAGCCAGATTAACGCTCGCGCCGTCAATCGTAACGCTTGTCATCATCGCAAGTCTCAGATTGTCAACCATAGTGGTCAGAGCAGGATCCCGACGCAACAGTCCGCTGCGCGCCTTCTCTTCCCAGAGCTTGATTTCGTCATCCTTCATTTCTTCTTTCTGGGCACTTGTAAGTGGCGAATAGCTGCGGTAACGTTCCTCATTCAGCTTATTGTTAACCGATTCCAATAGATCATTGTAGTCCTTAATAAAAGACATAATCGAATCTACAATACTATCAGTATTGGACTTAATGGATAAGCTGCTTATAGCGCCATTCGACTTTGCATTTAAAGTAATTTCAACTCCGTCTTCCGTAAACGTATTGCTGTTTCTCTCTACTGCAATTCCGTTAATGACGACTTTAGCCGTACTTCCAATTGTCGTATCGACATCTGTTGGCAAATCTGATGGAAGAAACTTAGTCAGCAGCGATCCGGTTGAATTGTCCCATGTAATCGCCGTTGCTTCTGTTGTTTTCGACGTTAAAGAAAGCTTGCCGGAAGCGGCATCAATGTATGCCGTTACATTCATTTCTTTATTGGCGTTAATTTTGGCAACCATCGAATTCAGCGTATCCGTCTCATCCAATTGAATCGACTTGTTGTTGATAGTAATGTTCACTTTACCGCTGTCCAGCGTGTAGTCCAGAATTCCCGCTGTTTTTAGCTCCGCGAGCGTTTTGGTTTTATCCACCTGTCCCACGCCCGTCTTACTGACGACAGACGCGTGGACTCCCAACTCCGTAACCTCAATCGTCATCGCTCCAGTAACGGCTGATGATGAGGCATTGGCGCTGACAGCCGACGAATTGCCGGATATGGTGACCTGCTTGGAGTTCAAGGAGCCTTCGAGGCTGTAGTTAAATAACTTGTTGTTACGCAAGTCAATCATCTTGATGTTCAGATCCCGATACTGCTCTCGCTGCCATTCCAATGTCGTTTTCTGTTGTGTCAGCTTATCCAGGGGCGCGCGCTTGGCTTTCATTAAATCCTTGACCAAGGTATCGATATCAAGCCCCGATGAAAATCCGGTAATCCGTGTAACCATTCTTATGCCCTCCCTCTATATCTTCTCATCGACCAGAATACCGGCGATTTCTTTCATTTTAACTACGAGATCAAGCGATTTCTCCGGAGGAATTTCCCGAATCAGCTCTCCGGTTTCCTTATTGAATACTTTTATTGTCACAACATTCGTCGCATCGTGAACCTTCATTTCAAATCTCGTCTCCGGACCCTCAAGAGATTTGATTGCGCGGTCAATCAATCGGATTAATTGCTCTTCTCCCAACGAAAGCTTGACACCCTTCAACTCCGCTAACTGCAGCTGTCTTTCATTACGCACTTGTTGAACTGCCGAATGGTTGGACTGTTCGTGGTTCTGCTTGACAGGTTCAGCAATAGGGCTATTTGTGGAGGGCGAATAGCTCGCTGGCTGAACATGAGTCGAGGATTGCACGTTCATGGTATCACTCCGCTCCAGACAATATTAGTTTACTAATTATATCGACTGTTCCACATCCAAATATTAGCTTAAACATAAAAAAAGGCCTTGGAATATTCCCAAGGCCTTTCTCTTTGATCAAGCTTAACGGAGCAAGGACAGTACGCCTTGCGGAGCCGAGTTCGCTTGCGCAAGCATCGCTTGCGAAGATTGAAGCAGGATTTGGTTCTTGGTGAGCTCGACCATCTCCTTCGCCATATCCGTATCGCGAATACGGGACTCGGAAGCCGTCAAGTTCTCGATTGTCGTGCCCAGGTTGTTGGAGGTATACTCCAGGCGGTTTTGCATAGCACCCAGTTTAGCGCGCTCTTTCGCGACCGTTTCAATAGCCGTCTCAATCGTGGAGATTGAAGTAGCACCAGCCAAGCCTTGAATGCTCGTAGTCGTAATGCCTGCGATACCAATCGTAACGGTGTTATCGTCAGCCTGGATCGACACCGTGCCGCCGGAGATGGAGATTCCGTTGAATTTGGTGTTCGTAAGAATGCTGTCGATTTGGTCG
Organism: Cohnella cellulosilytica; assembly: GCF_042431195.1. Lineage (NCBI taxonomy): Bacteria > Bacillati > Bacillota > Bacilli > Caryophanales > Paenibacillaceae > Cohnella > Cohnella cellulosilytica. The sequence continues at coordinate 13,325 of NZ_JBHMDN010000019.1, read as the reverse complement.
GTCAGATTCTTCAGCTCGACTGCGATGCTGTCTGTCTTCTGAGTCGTCGTGTAAGTACCTGTAGCATATTGAACGTTCAACTCTTTCATCCGAGTCAGCATGGCGCTGATTTCGTTCATGGCGCCCTCAGCCGTCTGAATGAAGGAGATACCGTCTTGAACGTTGCGCTGCGCTTGCTCCAGACCGCGGATTTGACCGCGCATTTTCTCGGACACAGCAAGACCAGCCGCATCGTCGCCTGCACGGTTAATGCGAAGACCGGAAGACAGCTTCTCCATGTTCTTGCCTGTTGCAACGTTGTTCAACATCATGTTGCGGTGGTTGTTCAGTGCAGTAATGTTGTGGTTAATACGCATAATCATGTTCCTCCCTGAGTGTACAAATTGAGATCCGCATCCTTGCAAATCTCCTGTTACCGGTAACAAGTCGGCCGCCCTGTTCCGGTGCTAATAAGTATATCGGTTTCCTGGATCTTTATTTTAATACTGCAGCCGTTATTTTTTCATCTTTTTTAATTGCTCCGACAACGCCGAAATATCCTCTACCTGCGCAAGCGCATGGATATTCGATTCTTTAACGGAAAGTAGAAGTTCCTTCCGCACGATCGGCATTTCTTTCGGTGCGGAGATCCCCAGCTTGATCGTATCCCCGTCGACCTCCAGCACAGTAATTTCTATCGCATCCTGAATGATAACAGATTGCCCCTTTTTCCGTGAAAGCACGAGCATTCCTCTCGCCCCTTTCTAGCGTCCTGCGGACGGCTCAAATAAGCGATGTCTGGTAGAATATTGGGTACTGGTCAGAATAACCTGCCTGCCCTTGCCGTTCACTCTGTTCACAACAATCGGGGCAACCAAATTTACAGAAGCTTCGCCCGCTTCCCCCCGAATAGAGACAATGGAACGAATCAGCAGTTCCTCCGCCTGACCGACTTGCAAATCCTCGCAAGCCGTCTCGGCCAAGTCGAACTCATAATCTTCAAACAGCAGAAACGGATCAACAACAACGAACCTGACCGTTTCCTGGTCTGCAGATTGCAAAGTGCCGAAAGGTTTGTTGTTTGCATCCTCCATCAGGACAAAATTCTTGCAAGCCTCGAATCCGGGAAGCCCTTCTTTGAAATGTATCCCTATTGACTCGATGTTATCCATTTTCGGTTCTGCAGACATCAGGCTAACCTCCCATAAGTCGCTAAAATCAGAAAAGCTATAAGCGATAAATCGCTTACAGCCAATAATAACATACTCTCTTCTCTATTATGCCGTAATATCTATCTCCGGAGGAGTGATCGTCACTTTAGGATACTGCTGCATGTAGATGCTCACGGATCCTCGATGAAACTGGATATCCGGCCGATGAATTTGCGCATCGACGGTCAGCTGTCCGCGTTCAACCTGAACGTTTACATCATTGGGCATATATTGAAACGCAATGTTGGCAGGAGAAGCGTAGCCGTATATTTGCAAATCCGGAGCCCCCTCGATAAAGGCGCTTAGCGCCATATCCGGAATCGGGTTTCCTTTAATACGCAGATCCCCCAATCTATTCCCTTTCTCGACGATTTGCTGAATATTTTGATCCGCGATTTGCTTGTACTGAGAATATATCCGATTCCAAAAGGACTGCGGTTTCCCCCCATTAAGCGCATCGTTGGTCAAGCTTTGATCAACTCTTAACGTGCCAGGTCGATTGTTCGCCGTAATGGTCGCTTGCTCGGATTTAATTGTCAATTCAGGCTGCGGTCTACGGATTTCAAACTGCCCCCGTCTCGATTCAATTCCTATAAGCCCTCTTTGCGAGTGGATACTAATCATTGGAATCATCAGGCGAATACCTCGCTCCCGAACTATCTCAAGAAATCGACCAAGGAAGGCTGAATAACTTTGGCGCCCACGGATAAGGAGGCCTGGTAAATCGTTTCATTGACCTTGGCTTTAATCAACACGTCCTCAATCTCCGCGTCCTCGGTTTTCGATTGGAGCGTCGTCAGATTCAAATTCAGATCCTGCAGTCTTTGCTCCATGAGTTCGACACGATTGACACGAGCCCCCAGTTCAGCGCGCTGGGTCAGTATTTTGTCCATTCTGGAATCCAGAAGCGGGAGCTGATCACTTACTGCGGAAGTATTCCCGGATTCGAGATTGCTAATGATCTGATCCAATACGTTGAACAAGTTATCATCTTCGTTCTGAGGCGCAGTCACTCCTGTCGGGGGAAAGCCAAACACTTCATTTCCGGTCAGGTTGACCTTTATTGAAATCCCCGAACTAATCATATATTCAATGCCTAAATCATCTGTAATCTTGCCGGCTGCATTCGCCAGGCTGTCGTAGGGCTTCTCGTCGGTAAACTGTCCGTTGAAAACATACTTCCCCTTAAACTGACTGTTTCCGATTTCCACCAGTTGCTCCTTCAACTGCTTTATTTCTGCTGCAATATTATCCAGAGCAACGTTCGGATTGGTGTCGTTGGAGCCTTGAATTGCCAGCTCTTTGACCCTTTTGACTACATCCCCGACCTGTGACAGCAAAGTATCGTTGAAATCAAGCCAAGACGCTGCAGAGTTAACATTCTCCTGATAGCGTTCATTCAATGACAAATCGCTTCTATATCTTAAGGAATACGTGATGCCGACCGGGTCGTCGGAAGGACGATTGATTTTCATCCCGGTAGACAGCTGCTCTTGGAGTCCCTGCATCTGCGACATATTCCGATTGATGTTGCGAAGCAATTGATTGGTTATCGTTCCTTGAGTTACACGTCCCAACATTTCGTTTTCACATCCTTCTTAGATTCCGGAATTATCTACCAACCGTACCCATGCCATTAATTATCCTGTCCAAGGTCTCGTCAATCGTCGTCATGAAACGAGCTGCCGCATTGTAGGCATGCTGGAACTTCACCATGTTGCTCATTTCTTCGTCCAACGAAACGCCGCTCACCGATTGACGACGAGAGTCTACTTGATCCACTACGATTTTGGCATTTGTTGTTTGACGATTAGCCTCTTCGGCCTCGACGCCGAGTTGACCAACAATTGATCGGAAGAAATCGTTAACAGAACCCTGCGCAGTTGCAGCTCCCACAGCGACAGATGAAAAATCAATTTTCATTTCACTGAACTGACTGATCAGCATTGCCAGATCTTTATTTCCTTTTACGACAGCTTCAGGTGTACCCGTCGTTCGCATCGACGAAGCAATATAACCGGCATCTGCAAGAATATTCGCATTTAATGACATGTTGCCTGCAGTCAAAGGTCCACCATCATTGGAGGCGAAGAACGTACCTCCCGCTTGCGGAGGATCCATCATTGTATAGCCGAGCTGATGCAGACCGTTTAGACCTTTAACGGTGACAGTCAAAGGAGAGGTCAACGTACGGGCAGTTCCGGAGTAGGTGATATTATCCAAGGTGATGCCGTCGGGCAAGACAGCCCCTGCAGGAATTGTAACGGTAATATCTCCATTAGCCAAACCGTTGACAAGCGTATTCAACTGCTGCTGATAGTTGGCAACATACTGGTCTCTGGAGATAATCATGCCGTGAACTTCTCCACCGCTCAGATCCCCGCCGGCAAAGCTTGCCTGCAAACTTTCAACGGTTACCGGCGTGAATTCTCCGTTATCCACCAGTACGGTTCCGCCCATCATGACCTGATACTCGCCGTCGTTCGTTTCCACGCTGGTCACGTTAATAACCTTGGACAACTCGTCCATCAATAGATCCCGCTGGTCGCGAAGATCGTTAGCGTTATCTCCCAGGCCTTCAATCTTCCGGATCTGTAAATTCAAACTTGAGATCGTTTCGAGAGAGGTGTTAATCTGGTTTGCTTTTACACCAATATTCTCGGTTATATCTGCGCTCAACTCTTCCAATTGACGCGCTGTCTGATTAAACGCATCTGTCACAGCCTTGGCTGTCTCGCGCACCAGTTTCCGCGCAGTAATATCCTCCGGGTTTTCGCTTAAGTCATGCCACGACTTCCAGAAGTTATCCAACACTGCACGAAGCCCCGTATCGGAAGGTTCGTTTACGATCGTTTCGAGCTTTTGCAGGGTATCCGCCTGAATCGACCAGCTACCGTGCGTTTTATTTTCATTTCTAAACTGGGAATCGAGAAAGTTCTCCCGAATTCGTGTAATCGAACTGAATTCCACACCGGTTCCGAGCTGCCCCGGCGTCGTCGAGCTTGACATGCCGATCGCCTCCATCGGCTTGGAGGCCGTCATGTTGACGACTTGGCGAGTGTACCCGACCGTATTGGCGTTCGCAACGTTGTGTCCCGTCGTTTGCAGTGCCGCCTGCTGCGTGAACAGACTGCGCTTGGCCGTTTCAATCGCGTGGAAAGTGGAGCGCATCATGAATTATCTTCCCCATTTCACCGTAAGTTAAGAAGATTAGGCTTTAGAATCAAAGAACCTGAGCTTATTTTGCCCATACGCCGATTCGGTCGGCTTCTTGTATACGTAATCTTGATCGTCATAGGCGCTGGCCAGGAGGTTCAAGGAGAAATCATTAAACTCGATGGATTGCTGCGTCAGCTTCATATTCAGCTCATTCAAGGCTCTAATGCGTTCCACAGCAGCGCTGAGTTTATCCGCGAGGTTGGAAAGCTTCTTTTTGTCTTCCGCGTTCGTAATCATTCGAATGAGACTGGCCACCGTAGTTGAAGGTGTCGGGTTGAAGCCCGCCTCTCGCAGAACGGCATTGACAGCTTGCTGCCGGCGCCCTTCAGCTTCGGTAATCAGCTTGACCAATCGGGATTCCTTAGTCACCATCTCGTTTAATACGTCGATATCGTTGGCAACCAAGGCCTCTTTTTTCCGTTCGGCATACACGATCATCTGTTCATGCTGCAGTAGCAGCGTTTCCAGTGCCTCGCACAGTTCATGAAAGGACATGCCCATCACCTTCCGTTAACAGAGTTGCGTACAAGTTATTCTCGAACGAAAGGCAGCACCTTCTCGGCCAGCTTACCCGAATCAATATGATAAGTTCCTGTGGCAACTTCATTCTTCAGACTCTCGATCCGCTTCGAGCGGTTGGGGTCTTCGGCACGCTGGGCACCCAGCAATTCCATCGCCTCCGCCGAGAATTGAACCTCGTCCTTGCGGCGCTTGCCGGAAGCCTGGTTGGCACGAATATCCGATTGCTGTTGATAGGTGCGATAAGCGCCTATACGCTGAGTATCATTTATTTTCATGGAGATCACCTCAATAAATAAAAAAGACCGATAATAATCTATCCCTATTATCGGTCAACAAATATGAAATGTTTAGTCATCACGCTTAATTATCGCGATCGCGCAGACGATCGCCAATCTGATAGGTGCCTTTCTGCCGCTCTTCGTCGGGATTGTATCTGGCTCCGCCGGGAGAAGTCGCGTTCCTTACGTCTCGAACCAGACGCTTCTTGCACGCCTCGCACAGATGTCCCTCGCGAATCAGCGTACCGCACGACTCGCACGGATACGACAGGTTGGGAGCGTCCATCAAAGAGATCCGGCCTTCGCGCACCCACTTGGTAATCTGCTTGATGCTGACCTCCGTCTCCTCGGACAGCTGCTGAATATCCATGCCTTTATTTTTGCGAAGATGCTCGGCACATCTCTCGTAGTCCTTCTCCAATTGCTGATAGCAGCTGTCGCAGACATCGCGGAAATTTTTGGAGAACAACTTCCCGCATTTCGGACAGTAGGTTAAATTCACGCCATCATCCCCCGATCTCCGACATCAATCGACTATTGTTATCTGAATTATACTAAAATTGTCAAGCAACCGCCAGAGGTTCGACAATTAAGCGGAAGCCGTCGTTTTCGCTGCCGGTTTCCCGTCCCGTCTCGGATCAGCGTATGCGGCTTCAAGCTGTTTCGGTACGCTGCCGAACAGCAGCCACGACCATCCGGTCAGTCGGCTGAGCGCGGTAACGACGACCCAGGAGATCAGCAGCGCGAGCAGGAATCCCCCCGCGTACCAGGCATGATGGATCAGCGTACTTCCCCCGGAGACCGGGAATTTCCGATAAACGAGCAGCACAAGCGGATGAACCAGATACACTCCGAACGAGACGATCCCGAGATGCCGCAGCCGCCCGACCCAGAACGAAGTGTTCATTTTTCCGCCGATCAGGAACGCGATCTGAATCAGCACCAGCGGAGTGAGCATCGTATAGATATCCCATAATCCGTCGTACAGCGCATTGTGATAACGGGTCTGATACATTCGTGCATTGTAGAATATCGTGACATAAGAGATTCCCGCAGCCAACCAAACGCCCCAAAGTGCGATCCATGCCGCCAGCTTCGTCGCCGTGATCTTTTCCTTGGCAATGATCAGCCAGTCCTTGATCCGGTCGAAGTAAATCCCTAGCCACGCCCCGAGAAAATAATGCCCGAAGTAAGAAGGCGACCAGCTTCCCCGATTCGTTACCTGCCAGTATTCGCGGTTAAGCAGGAAGAATGCCCACTGTATGCCGACGCCGATCACAATCGCGGACGCGGCGAGCCATTTATAACGTTTCATCAGGAACAGGAAAATCGGAAACAGCAGGTATAGCTGTATGCTGATAAACACAAAATACAAATGCGTATAAGCCTGCCCTTGCGACACCTTGCTCCAGAAGCTCGGCCACATCTGCGACAGATCCCAGGCATAGCCGTTCTGGTACCATCTAAGCACGAAATACAGCGTCGAGAAGAGCAAATAAGGCACGATAATATACATCAGCCGATTGCGATAAAACTTCTTAAAGCGCTGAAACGTAAGCGGCTGCGGATAATAGTTGTAGAACAGCACAAAGCTGCTGAGCAGAATAAAGGAAGTCGTTCCAATCTTGGAAAAGATGTTCAGGAAGTTGTAAACCCCGAACATTCGGTTATGAAGCATATCGACCGTTGCGAACGAAGTGGAGTGCACCATGAGCACGCCCAGGATCGCGAGGCCGCGTACGATGTCGATTTCGTTTAATTTAGCGCGACGTTCCATGACTCCTCCTTTAATTCCAGGAATAATTTGGATGAGAACGTATTTCCGAAGTCACCCTATCATAGCATAAGGCGAACGCCGTCGAAAAGCGAGTTTCAATGGAATCTCTCGCGTTTTCTGCTAGGGCGCGTATGCATACACGCCTTAGGAGCGAGCCCAGAGCAAGCCATAGATTCGGCACGGCGCATCCGGTTCGGTCGCCTGTCTCAGGACGCGAGCGCACTCGTCGAGCGTGCTCCCGGTCGTATACACATCGTCAAGCAGAACGATATTCCCGGAAAAAGAGCCGGGATGAGCGGCCGCGAAATTGCCTTTCATGTCGACAACGCGGCTGCGACGGGTTTTGAGACTTTGTTTCTCGGTGTGGCGGAGGCGATGCAATAAAGGCCGATAAGCGATCCCATACCACTCGGCCAATCGGAGACCCAATCGCTCGGCTTGATTAAAGCCTCTCTCCTTCAACCTTTCCGGCGCCAGCGGCACGGAAGTGATAATCGGGAACGAGGCGCCGGGCGCCGCATGATGCAGTCTTTCGAACGCGAAAGCCAACATGGCCGCAAGAATGATCTCTACGCCCTCGTTGCCACGGTATTTGTAAAGTGCCAGCCAGTCCCGCATCGTGTCGGTGTAACGCACCGCGCAGCGGCTAACCGCGTAGGATCGGTTTGCTCTACGGAGGCAATCCTCGCAGGTTTCCGCCCGTCCGCAGACGCGGCAGATCGGATGCACGATCCATGGAATCGCCTGCCGGCACAGGCCGCACAGCGAAGCCAAAGCCTGTCTCGGCGCCGGATGCTTAATCGGTATCGGCACGGCCGCCACGTTCCCGGCTTGGCTGCCGTCACGCCCGCAGATCGGGCATTCGCGCTTTGCTGCGGCAAACCAGGAGCCCATATTTAATCTCATTCAAGATCACTCCTATTTGGACGAGGTAAACGCTGGAAAAGTTACAAAGACGACTGGCAGCTTGACGCAAAAAAGCTGCAGAAGGAGCTTTACTTGATGGTTTCTTTCAGGTATCCTCTGCGTTTTGCGGCGCGGTTCATCGTTTGAATTTGCCGGATTGAGCTTTTCTGGGAGGTCGTCCATTCCGGAGCGCCATAATAGACGAAACCAAACGGATCGTCTCCCGAGCGTCCCGCCCTCCCTGCCATCTGAACGAGCGAGGCCGTGTCGAACAACGAATTATGAGCGTCGAGAATAAAAACATCGCTGCGCGGAATCGTAACGCCTCGTTCCAGAATCGTCGTTGTCACGAGCAACTGCACCGAACTGTCGCGGAAAGAAACGACCTTGTCCCCCCTTTCGTCGTCTTGAGAAGACGTTCCTGCAATCGCTGTTGCAGACAATCCGAGGCTTGATGCGCGTGCGCGGAGCAGACGCACCATCGGTTCGACCTGCTTCACGTATGGGACGAACAGGAATACTTGCGCTCCGCGGGCGACCGATCGACGTATCGGCTCCAACAGCTTGCCTGGCAGGGCTTGTTTGCCGATTATGTGACGGACAGACGGCAGCTTCAGTCTGCGGGGCACCGGCAGCGGATGACGATGATAGCGGACCGGAACTCTTGCGTGGACCAGTTTCCCGCGGGCTGCATCGCGCTGCATAGCCGCTGGAGGCGTCGCACTGAGATAGACGGTGCGGCCGTCGGGTTTGCCGCATTTGGCCGCGGCGTAGTGCAGCATCGGGTCGTTGTGGTAAGGAAAGGCGTCCAACTCGTCAATCAGCACAAGGTCGAACGCTCCCTGAAAACGAAGAAGCTGATGGGTGGTCGCCAGCGTTAGCTCACCTTCCTGCCAGCGGTCCGGACTGCCCCCGTACAGAACGACAAGGCTCCTGTCCGGGAACGCCTTGGCCAGCCTCGGCGCCAGCTCCAGCACGACATCCCGCCTTGGCGTCGCCACCAGCGCTCGCCCTCCCCTTGTCAGCACGGAATTAAGCAGCGGAAAAATCATCTCGGTCTTCCCCGCTCCCGTAACCGCCCAGAGCAGAAACGACCTCCCCCGGGAAGCGGACGGAGCCTCCAGAAAAGCGAGCGCTTGAGCCGCCGCATCGCTTTGCGCGGGGCTTAGCCCCCAGCGTTCGATGAGCCGCCGCTTGACGGTGGCCGGGCTTCCTCCATTGACGAGCAAGTCATGCATGGCTGGGCTACCCGCAACGGCGGATACACCAAGAGCGGACGTGCGGCCAGCGGTGGCGGGCACGGCAAGGGTAGCCGGACGGATGGCAGTGGCGGACACGCCGATGACGAGCAGCTCGCATTCGCGGCTGCGTCCCATCGTCAGGCAAGCCTCGCAATACGCGCAGGCTTGCCTCCCGCACGCGGCGCAAGCCGTGCGCCGCAGCTTGTCCGCGCTGCCGCAGCGCCGGCAGCGCAGCACCGGGGCGCGGCAGCCAGGCCCGCGCCCCCACAACAGCCGAGCGCGGCGCAGCGCCCGCTCGGCCCAAGCAGGCAGCCCCGCCGACGCGGGGGCTGCAACATCGAGGGCCACGGCGGCGGTCAGCCGCACGGCCCCCAAGAGCGCCGCGAGCTGCAACGCAGCAAGCGGCTGGACGCCCGGCAGCGCGGCGTCCAGCAGTTGCTGCGCCTCCTCGCGGAGCAGCGAGCGCCCGGCCAGACGCTCGGCCGCAGCCCCTGCCGCTTCGATCAGGCTCGGCTCTACGCCCGCGCCCTCCGGCTGCTTGATTCTCTCTATCTCTCCCATGTAACCGGCCGCTCTAACCACCTGCACTAATTGATCCGCCCAGCCCTTATGCGCTTCTCGCTTCTCCTCTTTCCCCTGCCTGGAGCTCATCATGCCCCGCGGATCTGTTCCCAGCAAAACATTCTCCTTCCCCAACACCTCACCCGCCTGCTCCTGCTCCTCCGCCAACAATCGACACAGATGTTCCGCCTCCCCCAATGGAATCTCGTCTTGCAGACGAACGATTTCTTTCGCTCTGCCGCCCCAATACAGAAGATCTGTCTTCCAGTCGATCGATATCTTCGTCCTGCACTCCATCCCCGTCCATACCGCATATAAAATAACCTTCACCTGGCTCCCCTCCTGCTTGAACACAGACCCTTGATCTGCTCCTGCCGACGTCGTTCCCCGTCATCCCCTCTTTTCCCCGTTCCAACAACGCAAAAAACACACCTGCGCCGACGCGGCGATTCGGTGTGCTTCACCTTTATTTTTATCTTCAAACCAGGGCGTGCATACACACCCTAGGTTAATGAACCGATTCCTTAAGCTTGTTAATTCTATCGGCAGACAGGCCGGTCATCTCTTCCACCATTGCCGGATCCAGCCCTTTTGCCAGCATTTTTGCGGCAATTTCCTCTTTGCTCTTTAATATCCCTTCTTCCCTACCTTCTTCCCTGCCTTGTTCCACGCCTTGTTTCAGCCCTTTTTCCAACCCCATCTTCTCCCAAGATGTCATCCATTCCATTATCGCTGCCTCCTCTTTGTGATTTGTGCGATCTATTTTCTTGAGCAAACGCTCGTTTTCGGAATTCGTTAATTGCAAATACGTTTCAAAAAAAACAGTCAATAGCCTCATCCTGGCAGGATCCAGCCGCAAACGGGTCATCATGCGGAGAAATTCGAACTTGACCGCGACCCGTTCCTTTTTATTATATCCCATACTGCTCAATAGCGCAGCAGCCACCGGATTATCGGTTTTCACAAAGCGACGCCAGCTTTTCTTGCGCAACTGGATCGCATAATACCGAAAAGTCACCACCTTCAAAAATGGAAATGCCCAACCGAATCGCGGCGGTTCTTTTAGCTGGCGGGAGTGACTAAAGACTGCAATCGGAAGAATTCGACGCCGATATTTCTCGTACAGCTTGCCGGAATAAAGAAACATTCGCTCCGGAAAATCCTCTTGAAAGTAAGACTGCGGTTCCAGATGAATAATAATGAGCGCCTTATGCTCCGGTTCAGTCGCTTCGGTTCCTTCCTCTTCCAACAGCAGCGTTTCTACAACCAAGTCCGCGCGCTCTGTTGTTCCGCCGACCAGGCCGGAGAATAATTCCTCAGACAAAAACTTCACATGGGAATAATCGATGATCGCCGAAACTTTTGGGAAAAACAGTTCCATAAACTCTTTAAAAAACGTCTGCAGCAGCTCTTTGAACAAACGATCATGATCAATACTCATTCCCTAATCCCCCTTTCCACCGCCTGCCCGCCGATAAAAACAGAAAAGCCGCCCATTCTCCAACAGGAGAAAGAGCGGCGTGTTCTTCACGACCGAGCTTGCTTTATTTCTTTTATCGTATCACGTAGTGACCGACGAATCAATCTATTCTCATTATCGTCCGTTAAGTCTCACCGCTTCGTACCTATCGCTTCCGTCCTCTTTCCATCTCTCTCTACTTTCCGTACCTTTTGTTTATTCTCTACTTTGCAGCCCCATTGCCTCTCGCTGACGCAGCCCGCCGCCTTTCCCCCTCAGCGAGGCAGCCGCTTCACATCCTCTGGGCGAGCCAATTCCACCCATACGACACTTGGATCCGCAGCAACAGAACCGACCAGTTCTTCCCCTCGCCCGCAAACTCTCTCGTCTTTCCGTCCGCCGTTATCGGGCAAGTCCCGTCTCACCCACTCAATCCCCACATTTTTACGGGCCATACGCTCCAAAATCGGTCCCGTCTCATCCGTCGACCGGTCCAGCACAACCGTAATGCCAATCTCCGTTCCCGTCCTTCTCGAAAAATGCTGAATCGCCCGAATGTATCCTTCAATTTGCATTTGATGATTTCCCGCGACCAACACGTAATGGCGACGTCCAGCGCCAGCGCTTCGACGAATAAGCCAGTGCGCCAATGCCATGGCCGCAACATACAAACCGACAATCCAAAACAGCTCGGGAAGCATGTCGGCTCCTCCTTTGCTATGCAGGTGAGCGACGGTTGACCCCGCGCCGGACTTTTCCGCTCCAGCCCACCGACCGTCTACTCGTTCCACAATATATGCCGCCGGCTGACTAGTGGTTCCCTCGCTAGTTCAATTGCACCCATCATCATTCTTTCACAAAATACAAAATCCCATTATTATTTCATAAAGCCAACCACGGTGCCCAATAGATTACGCCATCAGTTTACTTTTTTATCTATTCAACTCGCTGTTGATACGATCTTAATGAAAGTTACAACAATATCATGAAAAAGAATACGTCATACTACACAAAATGTTCTTTATACTACTTAACCAACCTTTGCCGAACCAGCATCGGCGGATACGGGGATTTTTTGTTTACTTGAATTTGTTAATAACCTGCCCGACTTTATCCCGGGAAGTTCCACCAACCAATACATGACTGAGGCAACCAAGAAAGTAGCCATTATTGAAAAAACGCAAATTGTCCAAACAGGAATGACGCCATACAATGCATGTAATAGAGCCAGTATTATTATAAAGTGGTATAAATAAAAGCTGTAGGATATCTTCCCTAGAAACAAAAGCGGCTTAGACATAAGGTATCTGACAAAAGTCTCATCTGATAAAGCTAGAGAGATCAGTATGATAGCTCCTGTGGCAGATACCCAATCGTTTATAACTCTGATGTGTATAATTCCGAGATTGGGCAAGAGCCAGTATGGATATGTCAGTAGTAGAACGCTTGTAACAAACAACAATATTCTCGCCGAATTTGCAAGAGTTTTGTAGTATTGAACAACATCATCTGTATATTTGGCGAGTAAGGCCCCAAAGATAAATAGGGATGCGTAATGCAGTGTTATGAAAAAGTCAATATTAGAAGATCCAGTTAATTTACTTAACCCGAATCCTATGAAAGACAAAACGAATGCTATTGTAACGTTTAATCTTAAACCATACCGCATCACAATATACATTAGCAGAGGAAATACAATTGATATCCTCATTTCATGAACCAGAGACCAGATTGGTCCATTGAAAGCATGCGTATCGTAATTGCCAATAAATAAAAAGTGATTAATAAAAGAATTCCACTGGAATTCCGCCCAGTGATTATTAATCCAACCACTTAAACTAGCAAAAGAACCAGAACCGGTATAGAACATTTTGTTCAAAATGATTGCAATTATAACAGCAACAACAAACGGGATGTATAGACGGCATAGCCTTTTAATAATGTATTGCGGATATTTTTGTTGCTTGCCTTTTAAATAAGTTAGAGATAGCACATAGCCACTTAAAATGAAGAAGATTAATACTGATTCATGCCCTCCCCAAAGGATTCGAAGGGGACTTTCTCTTAGTAACTTGAGTGTTGCGAAAAATATGTTGTCGACGAAAGCCGGTTAAAGCCAGGATATTAGAAGGTTCGTCGAAAGAACGAATAGAAGAAGGACATCAACCTTGG
>NZ_JBHMDN010000018.1:0-151096 GCF_042431195.1 Cohnella cellulosilytica | reverse complement strand
ACCCTCGATTGGCGCTCCGACGGAGGGCGTTGTTCTAAAAAATCGTGCATCGACCCTCGATTGGCGCTCCGACGGAGGGCGTTGTTCTAAAAAATCGTGCATCGGCTCTCGATTGGCGCTCCGACGGAGGACGTTGTTCTAAAAAATCGTGCATCGGCTCTCGATTGGTGCTCCGACGGAGGGCGTTGTTCTAAAAAATCGTGCATCTACCCTCGATTGGCGCTCAAACGGAGAGCGTTGTTCTAAAAAATCGTACATCTACCCTCGAATGGCGCTCGAACGGTCATGATTAGGTTTCCGGTGGGTACGTTCCCCTTCTATCGATTATCTCAAGAAACTCTGCTTAGGAGACAGCCCCCGTTATGGCAGGCTGTCTCCTATGTGTTAACTTATTCTCCGAACTGCTGGGCGAGGAGCTTGTGCCATTCTTCCTTCAGCTCGCTCCAGTGAGCGCGCTTCTCCAAAGCGGAGGTAAAGTTGTTCCATTCCACTTCGAACGCGTTGTCATCCTTGGCCATCGTCAATTTGGCCTTGTATTCCTTCCGGACGTTCTCCAGCTCGGGCAAATATTTCTCCCACAGGCTGCCCGGCTCGGATTTAACCATGTCGTAAGACTCCGCGACCCGGATGGCGCCCATCTTGCCGATGGCCTCGGTAAAGTCGATCGTCTTCTGCCGGCCCGCCACGCTGTCGGTCTGGGCGTAATTCCACCAAGGATACCATTTGTTGCTGTACGAGGACGTCGCGTAAAGCTCGGGCGTCGTGCTCGCTTTTTTGGCCGCGTCGCCGGAATCGTGAAGCTGCTGGTAGTTGTCGTCGATATAATGCCATTTGCCCAGCGGCTGATCGACCCAATCCCAGTAAACTCCCGGAGGCCCGCCGTCGATCACCTGCTGCATCTCCGGAAGCGGCTGCAGCGAATAGTCGAAGAAGGCGAGAATGGCGTCGAGATTTTTCGTTTTGTTGCTGATATAGACGTCGTTGGCCGGATACGGGTTCACGATCTGGTTAATGCCGATGCGGTCTACGCCCGGCACCTTCGGATACGGGATCGTCTGGTAATACCAGGCCGGCTCGGTCGGACCGTTGAGAACCTCCCAGATGTGGGCGTCCATGTTGAAGAAGCCGCCGGCGTTCATCGCAATGCGTCCGGACTGATTTTTCTCCTTGTACCGCTCTTTTTTATCGGTGATGGCTTCTTTGTCCAGCAGATCCTCGCGATAGATTTTGTTCATCCATCTGTAAGCTTCTTTATATTGCGGATTATCGTAGATGAATTCGTACTGGTCGCCCTTCTTCTCTACCGGAATGACGCCGCCCGCCGTAGCGTTAGACACGCCGAACGTGCTGAGAATGACGTTCTCGTCGTTGGCGTCGGACAGGAAGCTGAGCGGGATAAGCTTGTTGCCGGAAGCGTCCGTCTGTTGGCCCGCCGCGCGCAAATACTGCTCCAGGCCTTCGAGGGTAGCCAGGTCGTCGAACGTCATGCCCGCCTTCTCCAGCACGTCCTCGCGTACGAACCAGCCCAGAGAAGCCCAGCCCGGCCACGGGTCCTGCGGATTCTGGTCGAACCAGGTCGGGATCGACCAGATATGCCCGTCCTCGTCCTTCATCGCTTCCAAATATTCCTTCGGAATCGAAGCGAGCCCCGGATATTGGTCCGGCATGTCGAAATACTGCTCCAGCGGCACAATCGTGCCGGAGCGCACCATCGACGTATTGATGACGTCGCTGCGGCCGAAGATGGCCGCATCTTCGAATCCGCCCGTATTCAGCTTCAGGTTCAGCGCCGTAGAGGCGTCTCCCTGCGTCGATTCGATCTGCACGTCGACGAACGGCTCGTTCTCTCTCCAATATTTCTGAATCAGGCTTTCGTTGTTGACCGTAATCGTCCATCCGAGCCACAGATTAAACGATCCGCCCTGCTGCTTGCCGCCGGTTTCCGTCTGGGCGGTCTGTTCCGCTTGCCCGCTCTGCTGCGGAGATTGCGACGGCGAGCTGCCGCTTGCCCCGTTGCCTCCGCCCGAGCAAGCGGTTAACGCCACCATCAGCGCGGCGATCGCGCCCGCCGACATCCGCTTCGCGTCGAATACGCGAGTTTTCATGTTCGTTGTTCCCCTCTCTGTCAGCTATTTTCGGTATATGTGGTAAGTCCTTATACCCTGCAACGAATGATTCGGCGCCGATCTATCCCTTAACGGACCCGATCAGCACGCCTTTGACGAAATACTTCTGAAGAAACGGATAGACGCACAGGATCGGAATGGCGCTCACCATGACCGTAGCCATTTTCACCGACATCAGCGTGACATCGGACAGATTGCTGCCCCTCGCAAGCGCCTCGACGTTGTTGTTGGAGCCCATAACCACCGAGATATCCTGCGCGGACAAGAGCTGCTGCAGGAACGTCTGCACCGGGATCAGGTTCTGGTCCGAGACGAAGAAGGCGCCGGCGAACCAGTCGTTCCAATGCATGACCCCCGTGAACAGACCAAGCGCGGCAAGCATCGGCTTGGACAGCGGGATGATGATCGAGAACAGCACTCTCGGCGGCGTGGCGCCGTCCATCTCGGCCGACTCGATCAGCGCTTCGGGAATGCCGTGAATAAACTTCAGCATGACGAACATATTCCAGGCCGAGAACGCGCTGGGTAAAATGTATACCCAGAACGTGTTGGTCAGCGCCAGGTTGTACAGCTGGATATAAAACGGAATAAGTCCTCCGTTAAACAGCATCGTGATCAGGACGAACGTGAGCAGCGTGCGCCTGGCCGGCATTCGTCTGTAGGACAAGGCGAACGCGGCGAGAAGCGTCACCAGCAGCCCGACGACGGTGCCGATGATCGTCCGCATAATCGTAATCAGATAAGCGTGGCGAATGACCGCGTTGCCGAGCACGATCTGAAAGTTGGACAGCGTGAATTTTCTCGGCCACAGGTACACGCCTCCCTTGGCCGCATCGGTTCCTACATTCAAAGAGATCGCCAGCATGTACAGGAACGGATAAAGGACGGATACACAGAGCAGCACCAGGAACAGGGTAATGAGCGCCTGTCCGATCTTTTCGCCAGCGGATTGTCGCATCGGTTACCAGAGCCCCTCCCCGTTGATCTTCCGGGCCGTCTGATTTGTGAACAGCACCAGGAGCAGACTGATGACGGAGGAGAGCAGGCCGACCGCCGTCGCCATGCCGAAGTAGCCTTGCTGCAGCCCGCTTCGGAGAATGTAGGTGTCCAGCACGTCCGCGACGGGCTGATTGGCCGGATTCATCAGCGGATAGATCTGGTCCATGCCGACCGCGATCAGGCTCGGCATGCTCAGAATAAGCACGATGGAGATCGTCGGCAGCATGCCCGGAAACGTAATATGCCTCATCTGCGCCAGCCGTCCCGCTCCCTCCACCTTGGCCGCCTCGTACAGCTGCGGATCGATCGTCGTAATCGCGGCCAAATACAAAATCGTATTCCAGCCCACTTCCTTCCACAAACCGCTGGCAACGATCATCGGCCGGAACCATTCGGTCGATCCGAGGAAGAAGACCGGATCGCCGCCCAGGGACACGATCAGTTGATTGACGAGCCCGTTGTCCAGAGTGAGCAGCGATTGCAGGATGTAAGCGACTACAATCCAGGAGAAAAAATGCGGGAGATAGCTGACCGATTGCACAAAGCGCTTAAAGCCGTTCCGCCGCACCTCGTTGATCGTCAGCGCGAGCAGGATCGGAGCCGGAAATCCGGTCACGAATTTCAGGAACGCGATGTACAGCGTGTTGCGGACGACGAGCCAGAACTGGCTGTCCTCCAGAAACGAGAAGTTTTCAAAGCCGGTCCAGGGGCTGTTCCATATCGTGTAGCCGATGTGGAAGTTTTTGAACGCGACCTGAATGCCGGCCATCGGCACGTAGCTGAACAGCAGAAGCAGCACGACGGCCGGCATGATCATGAGATATTGCCATCTGTATTTGCTTATGGCGGCCAACATCGTATCACCTCTTTCTTTCCTTCATTGTAAAAGAGGCGCGATTGCCGCACTACGCAACAACGATTGGATTTCTATCGCGATGGTCGGTTTATTCGAAAGTATCGAACAGGCTCGTCGCTGTCAGCCGCTCGCGGAACGCCTTCAGGTCCAGCGGCTCCGACAGATCGGCCTTGCGCACCGTGACGACGTGCGGCCGGTCGGCGGACAGGTCGAACACGTTGTCGCTCCATTCGGCGTCCGCGCCGTCCAGCTCCAGCAGCACGAAGCGGGCGAACGCGCGGCTTGTCGCCGTGACGACGAACCGGTCGTCCTCTTCAACCGCGTCTACCCGGATGCCCGGATCCAGGAAATCGAAATGCTTGGGCTTGACGAACAGAACCGTCCCCGAGCTGATCGTCCTCCCGTCGGCAACCCATTCGAACGCAAGATAGCTTTGGCGCAGCTGCCGGCTGTCGCGCAGCGTCTCCGCGAAGTCGAGCGTGACGACTTCGCGGGTGGACAGCGCGTCCAGCTCCGCTCCCGCTTCGCCGGCGGCGATCGGCTCCGACCGGTGGTCCAGCAGGCGCCAGCGCAGCTGCCCGGCGATCGGCCGCAGCGTCTCGTTGGTCACGTGCAGCGACACCTTCGTCCCTTCCTCGCAGGCCGACGCCAGCACCGGGGCGAAAAACCGGCGGGCGGCATGATGCGTCGCCTTCCAGCGGCCGTAATAGTCGAGGCTCGACCACGACGCCCCCGGCCAAATGTCGTTGAGCTGCCAGTAGATCGCGCCCATGCATCGGCCGCGGTGTCTGCGCCAATGCTCCACCCCGACGCGCATTCCTTCGGCCTGAATCAGTTGGGATGCGTACAGCAGCGTCTCGAAGTTTTTCGGATATTTGAAATACTCGCTGACGTAATACATGATTTTCTCGTTGCCGGTCCCGTTCTTCTGGTGAGCCTCCATGACGCGCGAGAAAATGTTGCGGTCCTCGGGCAGCGTAAACGTCTCCACCGTCCGCAGCGACGGAAACGACTGCAGGCCGAACTCGGACATGAAGCGGGGGAACAGCGTCCGGAACTCCGTAATCGGCTTGCGTCCGTGCCAGACGTCCCAATAGTGCATGTCGCCGACATGCTCGTTGTTCGGATCGTCGATGCCGCCCTTGGAGGAGGGAGAAGACACCCAATAGAAGGTGTTCGGGTCCAGCGACTTCGACAGCTCCGGCAAAAATCGCTCGAACTGTTCGAGATAGTCGTCGCGCAGCTTCTCTCCGTAGCGCTCGGTCCAGCCCCAGTACGCCCATGCGTATTCCAGCTCGTTATTGCCGCTCCAGATGCCCAGCGACGCGTGATGGCGGATTCGCTTCATATTGTCGATAGTCTCCAGCCGCACGTTCTCCTTGAACTCGTCGTTAAAATCGTACGCCCCGCAGGCATACAGATGATCCTGCCAGACGATCAGGCCGTAGCGGTCGCACAGATCGTAGAAGTAATCTTCCGCATAATAGCCGCCGCCCCATACGCGGATGCAGTTGTAGTTGGCCGCGACGCAGCTGCGGATCAACCGCTCCATCCGCTCCTCGCTGCGGCGGCCGAACACGTTGTCCTCCGGAATGAAATTGGCGCCCATCGCGAAAATCTCGTGCCCGTTGATCTCGAAGGCGAACGATTCGCCCCATTGGTCCGGCGTCTGCCGTACGCGCAGCGTGCGAAGGCCGAGCTTCATCGTCCGTTCGTCCAGCTCGCGCTCCCCGCTCAGCAGCCGAAGCCGCAGCGTATACAGCGGCTGATCGCCCAGATTGTTCGGCCACCACAGCTTGGGCTCGGCGATATCGACGGTCAGCCGGTTCGCCTCCCCGGCCCGCTCCGCCGATACTTCCAGCCGCCGGCCGTCCGGCGTATCGATCGTCGCCAGCAGGCGCAGCTCGGCGGCCTCGGACCAGCGCTCCAGCGTTGCGTCGATCTCCAGGCCGACGCGATCGCCCTCGTGCCGCTGCGTCACATAGACGTCGTCGATGCGGCCCGTATCGCAGCCAAGCAGCGACAAGCCGCGCCAGATGCCCATATCCGGCAGCTTGGGGCCCCAATCCCAGCCGAACATGCTGTGCGCCTTGCGCAGATGGGAGATGCCGGGCACGGCGTCCGCGCAGCTCGTCAGATGATATTCGCGGTCCCGCGCCAGCACATAATTCGTGGCCGAACGGATGACGACAGCAATGTCGTTCCGTCCTTCGGCCAGCGCCTCCTTGACGTCCGCCTCGTACGTCCGGTGCATATTGTTCGTCTGCAGCACGGGACGGCCGTTCACGGTCACCTCGCACAGCGTGTCCAATCCCTCGCAGCGCAGCAGCACCCGCTCGTGCCGCAGCAGCTCCGCGTCGACAAGGAAGCTTCTGCGGTATTCGTAATCGAATTTGGTCAGCTCCAGCGTCTCGTATTCGTTATCGCGGAAGAACGGGTCCTCCATCCGCCCGGCGGCCAGCAGGTCCTGGAATACGGATCCGGGCACGGTCGCCCCGATCCATTCCGCCTCGTCCGTCCTCTTCATCTCCCATTCGCCGTTCAGCGTTATTTCGCGCATTCGCTCTACCTGCCTTCGTATCGGATTTGTACCGGAATGACGCGTTTTAGCTCGCTTGTTCAGCGGGTCGCGCGCTCGTTCCAAGGCGATCGTAGCATCGGGGAGCGGCGAACGTCTTGTGATGCTCGTTCCTTTTTTGTGCTATATTAACCTCTATCAAACCCGCAACCTAAAAAAGGAGACGGCCGAGATGACCATCCCCATGCTGCGCGCGGCGGCTCTGATCGATCCGCTCGTGCAATCCAATTCTCATATCGTCTATTCGGCGAAGCACGCTTACCCGCTGCACGGCCACGATTTTTACGAAATCTTCATGATCGCCTCCGGCCAATGCGCGCACTCCGTCAACGGCGAAGTCCAGCATCTGCGGCAGGGCGACATGGTGTTCGTTCGTCCCGAGGACACGCACGGCTACGATTTGCTCGAGGGCGAGGACTGCCGGTTCGTCAACGTCAACTTTTACAAGGAAGCGGTCGAGAGCGCCTTCGATTACATCGGCCACGCCGCCTTCGCCCAAGCGCTCAAAAGCCCGACGATGCCGCCGGTCATCCCGCTGTCGGAGGAGGACCGGGAAACGATGGTCGCCAAAAGCACGCAGATCCAGCTGTTCACGTCGACGGACAAGCAGAAGGCGCGCGCGGTGGCCCGCAATTTTCTGAACGACGCGCTGACGTTATTTTTCCTCCATTACCGGAATGAAAACCGCCGGGCGATGCCGCAATGGTTTAACCAATTGCTCGCCGAGCTGCAGCGAAAGGAGCATTTCACCGCCGGTCTGGACTGTCTGCGCGCCTTGACCTCTCACAGCGACGGCCACCTGAATCGCATGTTCAAGCGGCACCTGCGCACGACGCCGACCGCCTACCTGAACCATCTGCGGCTCAGCTATGCCAGAAACCTGCTTCTGACGACCCAAATGCCGATCGTCGACGTCGCCTACGAGGCCGGATACGAGAATTTGAGCCATTTCTACCACTTGTTCAAGGACGCTTACGGCGTCGCTCCCGGCCGCATCCGCAGCGTCGACCCATTTTGAGCGCGGCCGAGCAATTTAACCGCTGGGTGAATGGCGCATACGTTACCCGTAACGCGAAAACGGACGGTTTTCCAAGAGCGCCGCTCTTGAAAAACCGTCCGATATCCATTCGTTAAATCAATCCCGACTTCCGCAGAAGCCGCTCGATCATCACAGCCACTTCCGCTCTTCGGATCAATTCCTTAGGTGCAAGCAAGCCGTCGTTTGTCCCTGTCACGATCCCGGCTTCGATCGTCTGCGCAACGCCGCCGATCGCCCAGGCGGACATCTCGCCTGCATCCCCGTAAGAGCGAATCCGTTCCTCGGCCGAAGAATCTTGAGCCCTCTCGCTCAATCCCGTAATCTTCATCGCATTGGCGATCATCGCCATCGCCTGCTCCCGGGTTATCTTATCGTTCGGACGGAACGTTCCGTCTTTGAAGCCGTTAATCAACCGATAGGCATAAGCCGTTTGTACCGTGCCGCCATACCAGTCGGATTCCTTCACGTCTTTAAAGACGTTCGCGTCGGCGCTCTGCGGGAGTCCCAGGGCGCGTACGATCATAGCCGCGAACTCGGCGCGGGTAATGTCGCGGTTCGGGCCGAATTGATTGCCGCCGACTCCGCCCACGACCATTCGCGAGCCCATGCCGTTGACGGCGCCCTTCGCCCAGTGCTGTTCGACGTCTTCGAACGCAACCGGATTCGATACGAGCGAGTACGTGCTGTTCGTCAAGCTGTTGATGATCGCATACGCGGCTCCGTTGCGAACTTCCAGCTTCGTCGGTACCGATCGGATCGTTCCGTCTTCGTGCAGCACTACGGCGGTCGTGACGGCTCCCGCTTCGGTTCCCGGAGGAATCGGGATTTCGCGCTCCACGAAAGAATTAAAGCTGGTCACCCGAATCGTACGACCGCCGGATGAGGCCGTGACCTCGAAATCGATCGGTGAAGCGACGAGTCTGAATCCGCCGTCTTGCGCCGCCTTCCGGAGTCGTTCGACGTTTGCGCCGTCGCTTCGGACAATATCCGCCTGAACGGCGACGTTCTCCGGCAGCGTTCCCGCCCCGAACTGCGCCAGCAGCCGTTCGATCGGCACTTCGGCCGCCGGAAGCCTGTAGCTGCCGTTCGGCGTACGAATATCCAGAACGGCGCCTTTCTCCGCCAGCGCTTTGACAGCCTCCCCCGTAAGGACCACGCTCACTTTATCCGCGCTTAAGGAAACAGGGATGGCGACAATCGGTCGATCTCCCGCTTCCTTCAATCGTTCGATCAGCTTGGCCGAGTTTACGGTCACCGTTGCCACCGTTTGTCCGTCTTGATTGGCGATCTTCCCGGTCGCGACGGCTTCCGCTGCATTGCCGTCAATCGTTACCGCCAGATCGGCATCGGTCTGATCCGGCTGGGCAGGCGTCACACTTCCGCCTCCCCCTCCTCCTCCGCCGTTGCCGGGAGACCCGCCTCCGCCGGAAGAACCACTCCCGCTTTGCCTCGTTACCTCGATCGTATAGGTCTTCTCGGCGCCGTTCTGCGCCACGACTTCCACCGTGATCGTATTGCTGCCGGCGACGAGATCAATCGGACGGCTTGCCTGCCCGCTTGGGACCGGTTCGCCGTTAACCGTCACGCTCGCTTTGCGACCGGCTTGCGCAGTCGGGGTTACCGTGATGCTGGCGACCCCGCTCGCCACGGTTGCGGTATATTCGTTCGCGGCCGGGTCGAACGCCCGATCCAGCGCGCCGGACGACAGATGTAACGCGGTCAAGTCCCGAAGCGTACTTAGAGCTCGCCGGATGGCGGGTCCTTCTTCATCGTAGAAAGCCGCATAGGGGGTTCCGTCGTTTACGGATAGCCCCACGATTGCCGCTTGTCCCGTCGAAAGGTTCGCATCTCCTACGAGGAGCCATTTGTCCAGCGAAGCCTCGTATTGCACGACCGTCGCCGCGCCGCCCAAACGCCGGTCCAAGAATGCCGCGTAAGGAACGCCGCCGTCTATCGCGAACGCGATCTCGGACGAATAGCCTTCGAAGGGATTGATTCCGCCCAAGAAGCCCCACTCTCCGCCTTCATGCTTCGCTACCGAAGCGAACTCGTTGTCATGCAATCCCAAATAAATGACGCCGTCCTCTATCTCCAAGCTTCCGATATTCGCATACCGGGGGCCGTTCTCGTCTTCTACGGCAGGCGTCCAGACGCCGCCGATATATTTTCGAACGACAATTAGGCCATCTGTCTGCGGATACGCGATGTAAGGAATTCCGTTGTCCACCGTCACGGACAAAGCTCCGCCGGCATAATAGTCTTCGTACGGGGAAGAACCAATCGGCTCCCAGCTTCCATTCTCATGCTTCATCACTCTGACGGCCGAAATAGAATTGGTTACTCGTTCGAAGTACGCCGCGTAGACCATTCCTTCTTCCACGTGCACCGCGACGTTGTAAGCCTCGTCGTCCGAGAATCCGGCTCCGCCCACGGGGTGCCATGCTCCGTCCTGATATTTCGCGACGGTCGCTTTCCGGCCTTCGGCTTCATCCGAATACGCCACATAAGGAATTCCGCCGTTGACGCTGAAAGACACAGGGTCCCCGGCATCGGCTTCTCCGAAGGAGACGATGCCGCCGACGGAATGCCATTCATGGCTCGTATCCTTCACAATCTGATACGTCTTTGCCTGGACGTAATCTTCCGCCGTTACCGAGATCGAAGCAACGCCCGGAGTCAACACGCCTTTCGATATCGTGATTTTCCCTTCGGTTATCTCGTATTCGGTCCCGGCGGCAAGCGCGACGCCGTCAACCTTCACCGCGGTAACCGCCGAACGCCAAGCCGCATCGTCCGGGAACGTAATCTCGATGTCGTGTCCGTCATCGTTATCGATCGGATCCCCCGATAACGCCGGCGAAGATCGGAAAAGACTCATAACCTTTATTCTTTCACTGTCCTCTTCCCGATAGGAAAGATACGGGATGCCGTCGGATACGGCCAACGCGAGAGTCGATACCGGCTCCGCGGATAACCCCGCTCGTCCGACCGTTATCCACTCGGCGCCGTCGTATTTCATTACGGTCGCCTTTCCGCCATTATCCCAGTCCTTAAATGCCGCATAAGGCGTACCGCGATCGAAGTACAACGAGAGGTCGTCGACCTGACCGGGCGAAAATCCGGCGTCGCCGACCGCCACCCAATCGTTGCCGTCATACCTTTTTACCGTTGCTCGAGAGTTTTCGTCATTGTCCTTATAGATCAAATACGGAATATCGTTATCGATCGCCAGGACGCCTCCGAACGACGCTCCCGGCGAGCTCAGCGGTACCCACTGGTTGCCGTCATACTTCATCACGTTCATGCCGAGCATAGTCCGATAAACGACGTAAGGATGGCCGGAAGAGTCCGCCGCAACGGAAATGTCGTTGATCTCTTGCCCGGAGAAGCCGGCGGGGCCTACCGTAACCCAATCGCTGCCGTCGTGCTTCATCACCGTCGCTCCCCATCCGTTGGCCTGATCCCGATAAGCCAGGTAAGGCGTGCCGTAGACAGAGACGGTTACCGACATGGAATACGCCCCTCCCGCGGTAAATCCGGCTTGACCTATCGTCTCCCAGCCGCTGCCGTTGAATTTCTTCATCGTTGCTTTGCCGTCGTTGTCCCCGTCCATATAAGCGACGTAGGGCGTACCGGACCCGTCGAGCTCCATAAGCGGCTGATCCAACCAGCTGTCCGCTTCCACCGGTTTGCCGACGGTCTCCCAACCGCTGCCCCCGTGTTTCATCAGCTTCACCTGGCCGTCTTCGTTCAGATACATCACATAGGGAGCGCCGTCGTAGACGGCGATGGACGTCTGTGAGCCCTTCTCCGTGATGGCCGGGTCTCCGACCTCGCCCCAATCCAGCGCGGCGGGCGCCGCTTCCGCCGTTCCCGCGGCCGGCCCTCCGATCGCTCCCAAAATTCCGCCTGATACCAGCAGCGCCGATAACAGCGCGCCGACTCGTTTCATCCCTCTTGCGAACATATTCTGCCTCCAAGCCTCGTATAGTGTTTGATCCTTGATTAAGTGTAAAGCACGCCAATGATACAGGAATGACAACTCGATTACCCGGCATCGATCGCCGATTGCAAATGAGTGTACAGCTCCCGCAACTCCTCGGAAGGCTCGATATTCAGTTCTTGCCGCAATATTTTTGCATAGGCTTCATAGCGTTTCGTCAAAGAGGCTTGATCTTTCTTCATCGCATAGGCCCGAAGCAGCAATTCGACGTTCTCTTCGTCCAGTTCATTGCGATCGGACAGCTTGCTCAGAAGGCGAAGGGAAACGTCCGTGTGCCGGCGCTCCATCAGCTCGCGTGCCAGCTTTTTGACGAATTCGGCATACACGGCGGAAAGACGCTCCGCCTCCCCCAACGCCCAGGCGTATCCTTTCTCGCCGAACAAATCCCCGGCATACAGCTTCTCGATCTCCAGGGCCGTCTCCGGATTGAAGACAGCAATTCCGTCATTCCGCCTCAATCGGTCCTCGAACTCGATAAAATCGATCCAGGCGCCGGCAAGATCTGCCCCGTAACCGTCGGCGTTCGATTGAATCAGGGTTTTCAGGCCGTGCGAATCCAGCGCTCTTCTCAATTGGTAGACGGACGTGTTCAGATAGATTTCCGCGTTTTTGGGCGGCAACTCGCCGAATACGTCGGAGATAAGCCTCGTGCGCGATACCATCCTGCCGCGATGCAGAAGCAGATAGCCGAACAACTCGGCGCTTTTCCTGGAATTCCATTTCACCCTTTCTCCGCCGCTAAACAGCTCAAGACCGCCCAATGCATAAACCCGAATGGAGGCGAACTCCTTCTTCCCCGGCCGCATCGATTCGGATAAACGACGGAATGCTTGCGCGCGCTTTACCGATCGCTCGATTCGCTCCAAAGATACGGGTTTGACAATATAATCGAGCGCCTGAAGTTCGAACGCTTGCAAGGCGTAATCTTTATGCGAGGTGACGAAAACGATCGAAAGGCCCGGTCGCAGCGCGATCAAGCGCTCGGCCAGGCGCAATCCGCTTTCCCCGGGCATGCGGATATCGACGAACGCCAAATGAACGTCTTCCTTTTCCGCGAATCGGACGGAGGCAGCCGCGTCCGAGAAGCATCCGACGACTTCGACATCCGGCAGCTTGCCGAGCATTCCGGACATAATCAGATGCATGGCCCCTTCGTCGTCGACGACGATTGCTCTTATTGAGCCGCCTCCTTCCCGCTGATTCATGATCTCATCTCCTGCGTTCGTGGTTTCGCGAATATTGATTTTATAAGAAAACGGACAAAGAAAAAATCCCCCGTTCAGGGGGGATTCTCAGAAAGTAATGTGAAGTTGTTCGGCTCGCCGGAGCAGTTGTACCCGATTGCTCACGTCCAGCTTCCGATACACGTTTTTCATATGCCATTTGACGGTTTCGGCGGCGATATTCAGCCGTGCGGCGATTTCTTTGTTTGACAATCCTTCGAAAACGAGGAGCATAACTCTCATTTCTTGCTCGGTCAATAATCCGCTGCCCGGCGATCTCTCGTTCCCGGGAGATGGCCCCGGACGGAAACTCCCGTCGGCGGCGTTCCTGTCTCTTCGGCGGATCTTGTCCAGGACAAGCGACATTCTCCGGGCGGTTACCGGCTTCATCACATAATCGAGCGCGCTTAATTCGAATGCCCGGACCGCATATTCTTCGAAGCCGGTCGCAAATACGATGCGGATATCGGGATCGATCTCGCCCAGCAGGCTTGCAAGCCGCAGGCCGTCGAGTTCGGGCATCGAGATGTCCAGAAAAGCCAGCTCAAGCCGGTGCTCCTTCGCGTATTGATACGCTTCCCACGGATTCTGGGTCATATGGACGATTTCGATCTCGTCGAATTCGGACAGCATCATCTTTAACCGGTCTACGGCCAGCTCCTCATCGTCCACGATCATCGTTCTCAGCCGCATCCCCTTCACCCTCCTGTCGATCCGGACGTTCCTGCAGGAATGCGAAAAACGACCTTCGTTCCGACGCCTTCGGCGCTCTCAATCCGCAAGCTCCTGCCGTACAGCAGTTCCAGGCGCTCGCCGATATTTCGCAGCCCCACACCCTTCGTCTTCCGCTTGCGAACGGCTTCCAGTTCCTCCGCGCTCATCCCGCATCCGTCATCCTCCACGGCTATCGTAATCTCGTTGTCCGGATGTTGAACGGCGGAGATTGTCACCTTTCCGCCGCGCAGCGTGGACATCAACCCGTGCCTCACGGCATTTTCCACTAACGGCTGCAAGATCAACGGCGGGATCGGAGTATGGGGTCGGACGGAATCTACGTCGTATTCCACGACCAAACGGGCCCCGAAGCGTGCTTTCTCCACGTTTAGATAAGCCCTGACGAGCTCCAGCTCATGAGCAACGGAGGTCAGGGAATCGAGTCGATCGAAGGCAAAGCTTTTTCTTAAATACTGCGAAAACTCCAGCGTTAACTCCTCGGCTTTGCGGGGGTCCTTGAGACATAGCGTTGCGATCGAATTCAACGTGTTATAAAGGAAATGCGGCTTGATCTGGGAACGCAAAAAAGCGATTTCCGCATCCTTGGTCTCGGCCTGCAGCTGCTGATTTCTCCGAAGCATATCATTGATCGTTTCGCTTAACGCCGTGAACACCAGGACGGATCCGACGATAATAGCGGCATGGATTCCATGCATCTGCAGCGTGTGCATACTGAAGCCTCTGACGACGGTGACGACGATAAGGCCGACGACGCAGTAGAACATGGCCAACGCCGCCGCGATGTCGATTCTCATTCTTCCCGCGGCGGAGAAAAATCGTTTCCTGACATACAGGATCGCAGGCATGCTGAAGACAAGCGTTAACAGAGTCGTGTAAAAGCCCGCGTCCATCCCCATGAACCATCGATAGAGAACGATAAGCGCCGACAGGGCCAAGCCCGCTCCCGTCCCACCGTATAAGGTTCCAAGCAGCAGAGGAACGATCCGGATATCCAGCCGTATGCCCTGCGCCATATAGGCGGGGAAGGACATGCACAGCAGGATCGCCAATCCCATCGCCGCGGACAGGATGACGTTCGAGCGCGGCTTGTCCGATCTCCTCCCCGCATTGAAAATCTGAGAAATCGATACAATCGTTGCAATAATCGCCATTTGCGTCAAGAAATCTTTGAGCACATTCATCTTCCCATTATATCAGGGGTTCGCGAAGAAAAAAGCCGAATGATCCTATTCCGTACGATGAGACGCGAAACGCAGCATAACCGTCGCCGCCTCCGCTCGCGTGGCCGATTCATTCGGATGGAAGAAGTTGCCGCCCCTGCCCTTCATAAGCTCCAGCCGGTTCAGTTCCGCCGCTGCAGCTTTCGCCCACGCCGGAATGTCGCGATCATCCGCGAAAGATGTCGGCGATCCCTCAGACAGCGATAGCCGTGACGCTCGGGCCA
Organism: Cohnella cellulosilytica; assembly: GCF_042431195.1. Lineage (NCBI taxonomy): Bacteria > Bacillati > Bacillota > Bacilli > Caryophanales > Paenibacillaceae > Cohnella > Cohnella cellulosilytica. The sequence goes on along the minus strand of NZ_JBHMDN010000018.1, from coordinate 136,093 downwards.
GCATAACGGCGATCTCGGCGCGCGAAACGTTCGCGTTCGGGCGGAACGAGCCGTCCGCGTAGCCGGATACGATTCCGGCTTGCGATGCCTGAGCAACCGCCTTCCTTGCCCATTCTCCGATCCCGGCGGCGTCTGTAAACCTGTATTCCGCTGCCTCTTCCGCTGGCGTTCCGAGCGCGTTCATCAGCATGATCGCGAATTCCGCCCGGCTCACGGCGGCGTTCGGCTGGAACGATCCGTTCGCATATCCCGATACGAGACCTTTCCCGGCCGCCTCCAGGATGGCGCCCTCCGCCCAGTGTCCGCCAATGTCGCTGAACTTAGGTTCAACAGGCTTCTGCTCCGAACCTACGGCAAACACCGCAAATTTCGTAAAATGATTCACCTGGACCGAGAGCAGGCCTTCGTCCGCCGCGCCGCCAATTTCCACCCACTGGGCCAACGCTTCGTCGTAATAGAATACGACGGGCTTCTGACCTTCGGCCAATCGGGCCGAATCGTAAGCCAGCTGCAATGTGACCGGCCTCTTGAAGTTCTCGGGAACGTTTTTCGTGATTTCGAAGATCGAACTGAGTAATCGCTCTTTGTCGAATAGAAGCTTGCCGGTGTCCAGCACTTCTTCGATGACGAGAATCAGTTCCCGCTCCGCGGCGCCGGCCGGAACCGATACGCGAACCGCCTCGCCGAGACTCAGCCGCCCCTCTCTCCCGGCGGGAAGCGTCAAGCGGCCGTTCGTGGAACTCAAAAGTCCGTCGTCATGCGACGCCGGGCCTGAGCCTCCGCCGTTGGAAGAAGATCCCGCCGCGCCGCGCCTAACCGTCACCGTGTAGGTTTTAACGTCGCCGGTTAACGGCGTCACGTCGACTCGGATCGGGTTGCTTCCCACGTTCAGAACGATTGCTTCGCTGGCTTGTCCGCTGGGGACTTCGGTTCCGTTCACCGTCAACACGGCATGAACGTCATATACGCTCGCCGTGACCGATACGTTGGACACTCCATAGGCCACATCGGCTGCGTAGGACGTGATCGTCGGGTCGAATTCCGGGAAGAGAGACCCTTCCGACAATGATAATGCGCTTAACTCCGCATGACCGCCCGTTACGATCGGGATCGGCGTCGGTCCCGAATACAGGGCAATCGGAATCGCGGAAAGATTTGGCTCGTTGCTATCGATCAAGCTCGACATCATCGTGAACGTGACGAGACCCTTATCCGTGAAGCTGGATATCGCCCGGCTCTGCGTTTGGCCATTATGCCGGGGTTCGTTGTCGTAAAACACCACTTGCTCCGAAGTTTCGATGTAAATTTCGGTTCGGTCGTCCACCGGCTCCCTGTTTTTCCCGTAAACCGCATAAGTTACGCTCACAAATCCCGGTTTATTCGAGTCCGCGACCGGTCGGCCCGCCTGAACAGCCGTGACCGGCTTGGCCCGGGGCTTGCTCTCGGCGATCTCCGAGAGGTAGACCTTGGAGCTGTTGTACACATCCTCGTATTCAAACCGGGGAACCCAACTGACCCCTGTCGCCGAGTCGTGAATAAACCCTCCGATCATCTTTTTATAGTCGGGATTTATAATGGAAAATGAAGCATGTCCGCCCTGATTGTCCGAAGTAAGCGGTGTCGAGCCGTCTTGCAAACGCAAATAAAGCCGTTCGTTGGCCTGAAGCGTATGGCCGTCAATTTCGAATTGGAGTTCCCCCTCCGTATTGATACACCCGCTGACCACAGCCGCAATGAATAACAGAACGATCGACAAACTTAGCTTCCTTCCGAAAACGAACCTTTTACTTAAGTCCAATTGTTCTCTTCTCCCTCCGCTTTTGACCGAATGCGTAACTTCAAGCATAACGCTCGCCAATGACAGAAGAATGACGGAAATCGGAAAATACCGTTATCGCCCTGGCGATTCATAATACGATGGACCGACGTAAACGGAAGCACGAACGAAGCGAATCGAGAAAAACTAAGGCTGAGCGGTCCCTGGGACTCGTCTTGGCCTATTTTGCTCCCCTTATCCCCCTTTCCCTCGTTTTGTCTGCGTTAGAATTCTTGACAGGCGTGATATAATCTCCGTAGTTTGCAAATCGGGAGCCGTCCTCGGCGCTCGGGCACTCACAACTTACAAAAGCCGGTGATGGAATGTTTCAGCTGAAGTGGTTATGGCACAACTTGAAGGGGGATCGGGTACGGTACGTTCTGGCCTTGTTCCTCTCGGTCGCGGGCTCCTCGCTCACGATCGTGAATCCGTACATCGGCCAGCTTATCGTCGATACGTTCGTCACGGGCGCCGACGCGGCGCAAAAATTGATCGACGAGCGGGCGCTGCTCATCGGGCTAATCTTCGGCATGATCGGCTTTTCGTTCCTGCGTACGGGCATGGCGTATTTTACAACCCTTCTGTACGAGCGCGCCTCGCAGAACATGCTCTATCGGGTTCGGATTTATCTGTACAACAAAATCCAGGGCCAGGACATGCATTATTACGACCTTAACCGCACCGGGGATCTGATGACCAAAATGACCGGCGACCTCGATATGGTCCGGCATACGATGTCGTGGATTTTCAAGACGATTATCGAATCGTTGACGGTGTTCCTGGCCGCTGTTGTCTATTTCTTCTATATCGACGTCGCTCTGACCTGGTGGCTGCTCCTGCTGTCGCCGCCGATCTTCGTCACGGCTTTCCTGTTCGCAAGGCGCGTTCGTCCCATGTATACCGACTTGCGGGAACGTCTGTCGCAGCTGAACACGACGACGCAGGAGAACATCTCGGGCAACCGCGTCGTCAAAGCGTTCGCACGGGAAGAACACGAGATCGAGAAATTTAACGAGAAAAACGTCAACTACTCCAAGGCGAACAAGGCCGCGGCGATGGTGTGGCTCGACTATTTCCCGTATCTCGAGACGTTCGCGCAGGGCTTTAACGTCATTCTGATGCTGGCGGGCGGTCTGTTCGTCATGAACGGAAGGATTACTTTCGGGGAATTTTCCGCGTTCTCCGCGCTGATCTGGGGATTGTCCAACCCGATGCGCAACATCGGCATCATCATCAACGACATTCAGCGCTTCTTCGCCAGCCTGAGCAAAATCATCGAGGTGTACTACGCGCACCCGAAAATCGTCAACGAGCACAACCCCGTCGTGAAACGGCGCTATCAAGGCCGGATTCAGTTCGAACAGGTGAGCTTCAAGCACGACAATGCGACGGTGCTGGAAAATATCGACTTCACGGTCGAGCCCGGCGAGACGATCGCCATTATGGGGGCGACAGGCTCCGGCAAGACGACGCTGATCAGCCTCATTCCGCGCTTCTACGATGCGACGAAGGGACGCGTTCTGGTGGACGGGGTCGACGTGCGCAAGCTGGAGCTCGACGAGCTGCGCGGCAATATCGGGGTAGCGACGCAGGACGTCCTGCTGTTCTCCGACACGATCGACGGCAATATCGCCTTCGGCAATCCGGAGCTGCCGGAGGAGGAGGTCACGAAGTTCGCCCGGCTCGCCGCCGCGCACGACTTTATTCGCAAAATGCCGGAGGGCTACGACACGCTCGTCGGAGAGCGCGGCGTCGGCCTGTCGGGCGGCCAGAAGCAGCGTATCGCCCTGGCCCGGGCGATGGCCATTCAACCGCCGATTCTGATTCTCGACGATACGACTTCGGCGGTCGACCTGGAGACGGAGGAGCATATTCAGCAAAGCTTGCGGGAGCTGGATTTCACCTGCACGAAGATCATTATCGCGCAGCGCGTGTCCACGACGGCGCAGGCCGACCGCATCCTCATTCTGGACAACGGCCGCGTGATCGAAGAGGGCACCCATGCCGAGCTGCTCGCGAAGCGGGGCTATTATTACGAAGTATTCATGCTGCAGAACGAAGGCATCGGAAGGCAGGCGACCGCGAATGGCTAGAAATAAATTCGACATCGACGAGGAGTTGGAATCGCCGTTCGACATTCGGCATTTCCGCCGCGCGCTCGTCTATATCAAGAAGCAGAAGAAGCCGATGCTCGTCGCCTTCGTGCTGAGCGCCCTGTCGGCCGGCATCGGCCTGTCCGCGCCGCTCATCATCCAGCATGTCGTCGACGTGACGATTCCCGCGAAGGACAGAACCGGGCTGATCGGCTGGTCCGGGCTGATGCTCGCCACCATCGTCGTCAGCGTCGTTCTGGCCGCGGTCCGCTCGCGGATCATGACGCGTGTGGGGCAGGATATCATTTTCGAAATTCGCACGGATCTGTTCAAGCATTTGCAGAAGCTGCCCTTCCAATATTACGACGACCGGCCCCAGGGCAAAATTCTCATCCGTGTCGTCAACTACGTCAACTCGGTGTCTGACGTGTTGTCCAACGGCATTATCAACTTTATTCTCGAGATCATGAACCTGATCTTCATCGCCGCCTTCATGTTCGCGGTGGACGCCAAGCTGTCGCTGATCATTCTCGGCGGACTGCCGATCTTCCTCGGCATCATGCTGCTGCTCAAGACCAAGCAGCGCCGGGCCTGGCAGTCGGTGTCCAACAAAAGCTCCAACCTGAACGCCTATCTGCAGGAGAGCATCAGCGGCATTCGCGTCACCCAGACGTTCACCCGCGAGCAGCGCAACGAAGGCATCTTCACCCGCCTGTCGGCCAATTATCGCAAAGCCTGGATGCGGACGATGTACCTCAACTTTCTCGTTCCGTTCACGGTCGACAACCTGACGACGATCGTCACCGCGGCGCTGTTCTTCGTCGGGCTGCTGTGGATGGGACCGGCCGAGATCACCTTCGGCGTTCTTCTCGCCATGAGCGGCTACGCGGCGCGCTTCTGGCAGCCGATTCTGAACCTGTCGAACCTGTACAACAGCTTCATCAACGCCGTCGCCTATCTGGAGCGCATCTTCGAGACGCTGGACGAACCGGTAACGGTAAGCGACGTTGCCGATGCGCACGAGCTGCCGCCGCTCCGGGGCCGGGTTACGTTCGACGACGTGACGTTCGCCTACGAGCCGGGGCATAACATTCTGGAGCACCTGAGCTTCGACATCAAGCCCGGCGAGAGCGTCGCCCTGGTCGGCCCGACGGGCGCGGGCAAGACGACGGTCGTGAACCTGATCTCCCGCTTCTACAACGTGACGGGCGGACGGATTCTCGTCGACGGCCACGATATCGCCGAAGTGACGCTTCAGTCGCTGCGGAGCCAGATGGGCATCATGCTGCAGGACAGCTTTATTTTCTCCGGCACGATCATGGACAATATCCGGTACGGCAAGCTCGACGCCACCGAGGAGGAAGTGATCGCCGCGGCCAAGACGGTCCGGGCGGACGAATTCATCCGCGAGTTCGAGCAAGGCTACCGGACGGAGGTCAACGAACGCGGCTCGAAGCTGTCGCAGGGACAGCGGCAGCTCATCTCGTTCGCCCGAACGCTGCTGGCCAACCCGCGCATCCTCATTCTGGACGAAGCGACTTCTTCCATTGACGCCCGGACCGAGCGGCTGCTTCAGCAGGGCCTGAACGAGCTGCTCAAGGGAAGAACGTCGTTCATTATCGCGCACCGTCTCTCTACGGTAAAGAACTGCGACCGCATCATGTACGTCTCCGACAAAGGCGTGGCCGAATCCGGCTCTCACGACGAGCTGATCGCGCTCCGGGGCCGTTACTACAAGCTTCACAGCGCTCAGAAGATGGAGGCGTAGGGGCAGCAGCACGGGGCTGTTCCATAAGCCAGGGCAACAAAAATGATCGAAAAAAGAATGGGGATATATCTCCTGTAGAGCGAAGCGCCTGCCTCATACGGTCATGAAATTACCCTGTTACGGGTTAATCAAATCCAAATTTCATGACCGTATCAGCAGCGGAAGGAGATATATCCCCATGGTTATAAATCGATCATTTTTGTTGTTGCCCTCTAATGGCTTATCGGACAGCCCTTTTCGCAATCTCTATGCCAGAATGGCAGACAGAGGGCGAAACGAAGCGCGGAGAGCTACAGCTCGGCGATAAAACGATTCGTGAGCCGGCCCAGCTTCTCGATCTCGATCGTCACTTCGTCGCCGGGCTTCAGATAAACTTGCCGCTCCGGCGGAAGACCCAGCACGACGCCTTCCGGCGTGCCCGTCAAAATGATATCCCCGGGAACAAGCGTCATATGCCGGGAAATGTAGCTGACGATCTCGTCGACATGGAAGATCATGTCCGAAGTATTGGAGCTTTGCCGGACTTCCCCGTTCACGATCGCGCGGATCGCCAAAGCGTTCGGATTCCCGACTTCGTCCGCCGTTACCAGGTACGGACCGAGCGGACTGAAGTCGTCGCACGTCTTGCCGAGCAGCCATTGATGGGTGCGAAGCTGCAAATCGCGCGCGGACAAATCGTTCACGCAGGCATAGCCGAATACGTGCTCAAGCGCGTTTGCCCGGGCGACGTTTTTCGCTTTCTTGCCGATGACGACGACCAATTCGGCTTCGTAGTCCAGCTTCTCGGTCGCTTCGGGCACGGCGATCGGCTTCAAGTGACCGGTCAGCGTGTTGTTGAACTTGTTGAACAGAATCGGGTACTCCGGAATCGGCGCATTCGTCTCTTCCGCGTGCTTGCGGTAATTCAGCCCGACGCAGATGATTTTGTTCGGCCGCGTGACGCAAGGCCCCCATTCCAACGACGATTCCTCCAGAACGTATTCGGATGAAGCCGACAGCTCCAATTCTCCGATCGCCCGCTCCAGCTCCGCGACTTTTGCCGCGCCGCCCTCTATGACTTCCATAACGTCGCAGATCAACCCGGCCCGCGCCAGGTCTACGATGCCGGCGTCCACCTTCACGCCGAGCTCCTGCCGTCCGTTGCGAATAAACGTTGCCAGCTTCATTTTCCAGTCCCCCCGTTATTCCATTCTAATGCCGCCGATCGAAGAGCTTGCGCAGCCAATCCGGATTTTTTTAGGGCGTTACATCGCCAGCAAACCGCCGTCGACGTACACCGTCGTTCCGGTAACGTAATCCGAATCCTCATGCGCCAGGAATACCGCCGTACCGGCCAGATCCTCGGGCTCTCCCATACGGCCCCACGGAATTCTCCTAACCGTCTCTTCTCTCATGCCGGGCTTGGAGAATTCCTCCATGCTGATATCCGTGTCGATGACGCCGGCGCCGATCGCGTTGACGTTGATTCCGTATTCGGCCAGCTCGAGCGCCATGCACTTCGTCATAATCTTAATGCCGCCTTTGGTCGTCGCGTATTGCGTCAGATTGGCGGTGCCGACTTCCTCGGAGATGGACGACATATTGATGATTTTGCCCCCCTTGCCCTGCCGAATCATTTCCTTCGCCGCCCGCTGCCCGCTGAAGAAGGTGCCGAACAGGTTCACGTTCCATATTTTCCTGACCGTCTCCGGTTCGACCTCGACAAAAGGTTTGAATACGGCGATTCCCGCGTTGTTCACGACGATGTTGATCTCGCCGAATCGCTCCAGCGTCTTGTCGTACAGACGATTGATCTGCTCGAGATCGGATACGTCGCACACGATGCCGATCGCGGACCCGCCCTCCCGACGGATCGATTCCGCCACCTCCTCGCACAGCTCCGCGTTCGTGCCCGACACGACTACGTTCGCTCCCTCTCTGCCGTAGCGGACGGCGATTCCTCTGCCGATCCCTCTGGTGCTGCCTGTCACGATGGCCGTTTTGCCCGCTAACCTGCTCATTTTACCGCACTCCTTCTAAAAGATTTATGATATATTTGCTGAACTTGGCGCTGCCGTCGGCAAGGGCCGCGAACACCCCGATCGCTTCCTCCAGGCCGCATGTCGTCGACCAATGCTCTCCGGTGACTTTCCCTTGCGACAACAGTCGGACTGCCTGCTCGAAATCCTCGTCCGAATACGTGTACGATCCGACGATTGAGATTTCCTGGCGGACGACGTGATTCATGGAAAGCAAGGATTGATCCTGCCCGAGTCCTACCGCAACGATCGTGCCGCCCGGATTGACGCTTCGGACCGCTTGCTCGCGGGTGGCTTGAACCCCCACGCAGTCGATGATCGTATCCACTCCCCGCGCTCCGAACAAGCTCTCTCGCGCTTCCTCCGCACGCTCCGGCGTCGCGACCTCGGCGCCAAACCGCTTCGCGAAGATCAGCCTGTCCGGCTGCCTGTCCACGACCAGCACGCGATTGGCGCCCATCGTCATCGCCGCCTGAAGCGTCAGCAGTCCGATCGGGCCGGCTCCGTAGACGAGCAGATCTTCATACGGCCTCAAGCCCAGCTTAACCGCGTGAATACATACCGCCAGCGGCTCCGCCAGGGAGGCCAGATTGGAATCCATCTCCGACGGTACGGGATAAATATTCGCGGCGGGAACGGCGACGTATTCCGCGAACGCTCCCGGGCGGTGGATGCCGACGATCTGCCGATTGCGGCAAACGTTGCCTCTGCCGATCCGGCAGCGGTCGCACGTTCCGCAGGAGACAAGCGGATTCACGATTGCCTTGTCCCCGATCGATAAACCGCTTACATCGGCTCCCGTACGAACGATCGATCCGCAAAATTCGTGCCCCATCACCAGGGGAGGCACCCTTATGGCGCTATGCCCCAAGTAGCCTTCCAATTCGCTGCCGCAGATGCCGACGGCTTCGACGCGAACGAGCGCCTCGTCCGCTTTCGGCTCCGGAACGTCCCGCTCCTCTATCGCCAGCTGCCTCGCTCCAAGATACACAAGTGCTTTCATCGCTGCTTCCAGCCCTTCCGATCTAATCTTTCCCCCGTCTTCCGCGGCGGGGATTATTGGCCTACCCCGTTCACCACGTGATGCAGAGGCTCTCCGGAAAACAGTCTCTTGATTTCGAGCGCCGCGTACTCCTGCAATCGAAGCAGCGAGCTTTCCGAATACCAGGCGCAATGGCTCGTGACGATGCAGTTGTCCATCTTCAGCAGCGGGCTGTCGGGAGCGATCGGCTCCTGTTCCAGCACGTCGACCGCGGCTCCCGCGATCCTGCCGTCGCGAAGGGCCTCGATCAGCGCTCCGGTGTCGACCGTCCCTCCTCTGGAGGTATTGACCAGGAAGCTTGCGGGCTTCATCCTGTCGAAGGCGTCCGCATTCAAGATCCGTTTCGTGGCCGGCGTAAGCGGCATGTGCACGGACAAAATATCGCTGCGGGCGAGCAGCGTCTCCCAATCCACCTTCTCCGCCGCCAGCCCGGCAAAGACCGACTCGTCGACGTACGGATCGTAAGCGATCGCTTTAAGGCCGAAGGCGGCCGCCCGCTTCAGCACCGCTCTGGCGATATTGCCGAATCCCGCCAATCCGATCGTTTTATCCTGCAAGCCGATCATCGGCCGGCAGGGCGAAATTTCCCATATGCCGTCTCTCACCCGCTGCGCTACCTGAGGGATTTTACGAACAATGGCCAACATCAAGGAAAGCGTGTGGTCGGCCACTTCCTCGATGGCGTAATCGGGCACGTTGACGACGGGAATATTTTTGCGCCTGGCCGCTTCCAAGTCGACGTTGTCGACGCCGATGCCGTATCTCACGATCACTCTGCATTTCTCGAACGACTCGATCGCTTCCGCCGTAACCGGCGCCCACTGGGTCAGCACGGCGTCCGCGTCGCGGCACAGCGCGGCGACTTCGCTTGCCGTCTTGCATTGCCCCTCGGCAAAAGCGAATCCTAACGGCTGCAACAGCCGCTTCTCTTGCTCCAGGTCGGGAAATCCGAAATCCGTAACCGCTGCCAAGTACTTGCTCATGTTTGCCTCCTGCCGTTTATTTCAGCATCGCCAGCGCTCTGATCGGCGAGCCGTCGCGCCCTTGGATCCGCAAGGGAGCCGCCATGAAGAAAAATTCGTCCGCGCCGACGTCGCCCAAGTTCGCCAGTCCTTCCACGATGACGATTTCCGCTTGGAGCAAAATTTTGTGAACCGGATCGAAATCCGTCGGATTCGGCGTCGGAACGTCCATGCCGATCATCGCGATTTTGCGTTCCGCCAGCCATTCCGCCAGCTCGATCGTCATGTAGGGAAAATCGGAGAAATAGTGCTTCTGCGGATACTGCCTGAACCAATCCGTCCGATAGATAAGCCGGGTTCCTTCGCCGATCCGGTGGGCCACAGGCGCGAAATCTTCGACCGTGATCGCTTCCTTCGGCTTCTTGCGGGACAGATCGACGAGCAGCGCATCCCCGATGCACTTGTTCAGGTCGAGCTGCTCCACCGTCTTCCCGTCGTCGAGAAAATGAAACGGCGCATCCAGGTGAGTGCCTTGATGGGTGCTCATCACCAGCTGCGAAATGTTATAGCCCATACTGTCGACCGTGTGATGGACGATGACCGCGCATTTCGGATCCAGAGGAAATGTCGGCGCGGCATGATAAATATCCAAGGACAAATCCACGATCTTACCGTTCATAGCTTCCAACCTCCCCAAAAAGATATATCCAATTTCGCCGCCACTAAAAGCTAACAAAGCTTTACTGTCATAGGGTAAGCGTTTGCAGATCAAGAGTAACACCGGACAATTGGTCATGTCAATACATTATTTGTGTCATAAAGTTATATTAGTTCTGTTATCCCATTTGAGAGAAAGGAAGCGGCCAAGAAAGAGAGGGAAAGACTGCTATCGCCATCAAATACCCGTCAACGTCACGGAGATTCCCGAAAATTTTCATGAAACAGCCCTCTATTCACCGGCATTGATATATTAATACTGATGTTATATACTTTCATCAAAACCAAGCATCGATTTTATCGACGAATTCGGAGTGAATCCAGATATGAACGCGAAGAAGCCCTTGTATTCGCAAATCCAGGATTATATTATCGCGCAAATAGAGAGAGGCCTGTGGCCGCCGCACTATCAGATCCCTCCCGAACGGGAAATCGCCGACCAGTTCCAAGTCAGCAGAATAACGGCGAAGCATGCCATGCTCGGCTTGGTGAACGACGGCTATCTCTACCGCCATCGCGGCAAGGGAACCTTCGTTACCGACAGAAACCAAAGCGCGAGCCTGGCGGACACTCACCAGCCTCCGCGGCTTCCGCTGCAGCAAAGCGCGAGGATGATCGGATTCATCATGCCATGGATGGAGTCCCATTACTCCTCTATGTTGATTTCCGGAGTAGAATCCGCGTTGACGGAGCTTTCCTATCATTTTGTGTTCAAGAGGATTTCGAATCGCGAGGAGGAATCGAGGGCGATCCGCGACTTCTTAAGCCTCCCCGTCGACGGAATCATTATCGTGGCCAGTCAAGGGGAGCAGCACTTCAACGACGACATCGTCCGGCTTGTGTTGAACAAGCATCCCGTCGTGCTCGTCGAAAGAACGATGCGCGACATTCGAACCAACGGCGTGTTCTGCAACACGAAGGAAATCGGCACGCTTATGGTGGATTATCTGATCGGGCGGAAGGCTCAAGCGATCGGCCTCGTGACCTATCCTCCCTTGTACACGATCGGCGTAAGCGACCGGGTGAACGGGTTCCAGAACGCACTTGTCCAGAAGGGGAAAGAGCCGCTGCCCCCGCGGAGAATTCTCTCGGTCTCGACGTCCATACTCGAGCAGTCCGACAAGGACGGGGACGAGCTCCCTCCGGAAATCATCGATTTTCTGGAGAACAACCGGGATCTCGACGCCATCGCCGCCGTCGACGCGCTGCTCGCCCGTTACATCGGCAAGGCCTGCGCCAAGCTCGGCTTGAAGCACATTCGCATCATTTGCTGCGATCAGCCGCTGCTCTATCCGGATTGCGTCTCCCCGGCCGCCTACGTCGATCAATCTCCGTTCGGGATGGGGACGATTGCGGCGCAAATGATGGTGGATTCCATCGCCAACGGGACCGAGCCGCGCAAGCAGATGATTACCCCGCGCCTTGTCGAGCTTTCGTAATCGGATAACGCGACAGGCGAGAAGCGCGCGAGAAAAGCAAAACCGGAGACGCCAGGCGGCCCGCGCCCGACGTCTCCGGTTTTGCTTTGTTCGGCGCTGCGGCGGACAAGCGCCGCCGCTGCCGTCCTCTTCAGTTGTTCCGGGAACGGCCAAGCCGTTCCTCGTAATAGCCGACCAGATCGTCGGACGGACGAATGCCCAGCTCGCGGTCGAGAAGCCGAACGTAATCGGCGTACAGCGCGTTGATTCCGTTGACGTCCCCCATCCGCTCGCGCGTCAGCATAAGCAGGCGAACGACCGATTCGTCCAGCGGGTTGCGCTGGTTCAGCTTCGCGAGCAGGCTTAGCGCGCCTTCCGGGTTGCGCATCGAGAGATGGTATTCGGCAAGCCGTCCGACAAGCGAGGCATACAGCTCCGAGTAACGATCCGTCTCGTGAACGGCCCACACGTACGCCCGATCTCCGAACAGGTCCCCGGTGTAGGAGCGTTCGATCCGTCCCGCCTGCTCCGCGTTCTCGGCCGTGATGACCTGCAAGCCCCGCGCCTGTCTCTCGAACTCCTCGCAATCGATCGAACAATCGGCCGCCAGCTCGAGCGCGTATCCGTCGTTCTCCGACCGTACGATATCGCGCAGGCCGAGCGGCTCCAGCGATTTGCGCAGTTGATAGATCGAAGTGTTCAAATATTTCAGCGCCTGCTCGTGCTCCATCCCGCCGAAAATGTCGGGAATCAAGCGGGAACGGGGAATTCTTCGGCCCCGATGGAGCAGCAGGTAAGCGAACAGCTCGGCGCATTTGCGCGAAATCCATTTGACGCGGCCCGTCTCGTTGCTTACGACGACGTCGCCCAGCACCGTAACGACGGTTCTTCCCGTCGTCTCGCTCGCGGCCTCGGCCTCCGCCCGCCGCAGCCGTTCCGTAACCGCCAACGCGCGCTGAACCGTTCGCTGCAGCCGCTCCTGCGTGACGGGCTTCACGAGATAATCCAGCACGGACAGCTCGAACGCCTCCAGCGCATACTCCTTATGCGACGTGACGAAGACGATCTGCACGGGAAAACCCGCGGCGTTCGTCGCGGCGGCGAAGGACAGCCCGCTCTCCCCCGCCATGGAAATATCGACGAAGGCCAGGCCGATCTCCCGGTTGTCCCGCAGGAAAGCCGTCGCGGCTTGCGCATTCGTAAAAGCGCCTTCCACCTGAACCTCCGGCAGCTTCGCCAGCATTTTGCGCAAAATCAGATGCATCGCCGGTTCGTCGTCCACCAGAATCGTTTTCATAAACTTGCCTCCTCCCTAGCGTCAGTGAACGGAATCCGGCCGCCGGCCGCGCCCGTCAGCGAGAAATAGAAGGTCGTTCCCTTGCCCGGAACGCTATGGAACCACAGACGTCCGCCGTGAATGCGCAGAAATTCCCGGGCCAGGACGAGGCCGAACCGGGCGTTCGCCGAATCGTCTTCGCTCGACGAGGGCTTGAAGAAGGGCTGCTCCATCTGCAGCTGCTCCGAGACATGCGGATCGATGCCCGTCCCGTTGTCGCGAACGGCGACGACGACCGCCCCGTTCTCCAGGGCGGCGCCGATCTCGATCGCGCCCCCGATGCCCGTGTATTTGATCGCGTTGGCAAGCAGGTTGCGCAAGATTAAGTCCAGCATCTCTTTGTCGGCTTGAACGACCAGCTGCTCGCCGACACTCTCCGTCATCGCGATCCGCTTCATGTCCGCCTTGGCCCTGGCCAGCGACAGCGCCTGACGAACGACCTGCTGCAGATTCCAGCTCATCGGGCGGAACTGGACCTGGCCCTTCTGGCTGCGATACCAGTCCAGCAGATGCTCCACCAGCTGGAAGGTGCTGCGCACCTGCTCCTTCAGCTCCAGGAAGAGCTCGTCATGCTCCCGGTCGACGGCGGCCCGCTCCTCGCCCAGAAGCTCGGTCAAGCTGACAAGCAGCGCGATCGGGTCGCGGATATCGTGCGCCACGACGGTAAACAGCTTGTCCTTGAAGGCGTTCAGCTCGGCGAGCTGACGCGTCTTCTCCCGCAGCCGCGACTCGTTCTCCTTAAGCTCCGTAATCTCGTTGAACATCAGAATTTTGCCGAGCGGCATCTCGTCCGAATCTTGAATCGGAGTGACGCTGCAATGGTAATGCCGCAGCCGCTCGCCGTCCAGACGCCGAAACGGGAACCGGCTCTCTCCGGAGCCCGCGTCGCGCAGGTTGGCCAGCAGCTCCGGATAACCGGCCAGCACCTTCTCGGCATGCTCCGGGTAACGGGAGGCGCCGCCAAGCCCGCTCAGCACGGACAGGGCGGAACGGTTAAAGTTCACGATTCTGTCCTCGCCGTCTATCACAATGACCCCGTCCCGGATCGTGTCGAAAATTTTCGCCTGCGCGAGCGGCATCAAGCGCAGCAGATTAAAGCGATAAATCCCCCATACGTAGGCGATCCCCGATAGGACGAATCCGAACGGCGTCAAGTCGACGGCGACGCCGAAGAAGAACACCGCGTTCAGCAGCATCGGCGCGGCCGCGCCCAAGGCGAGAACGACGATCTGCTTGCGCGTGGCCGGCAGGGAGCGCAAATACATCGGAATGAACAGCAGCAGCCCGCACAGCATCACACTGTAATTGTAAAGCATATGCACCTTGTACCAGATGCCCTTGACAGTCGTGTACAGAGGCACCGGAGTGTCCGTGTTCAAGATGTAGCGCTCGTATACGAGATGATGCCAATCGTTCGTTAAATGAAATCCGAAGACGCACGCGGGAACGATCATCAGCGCCACGGTCAGCCGCTTGCGATATCCTGCGGCGGCTCCCGTAAACTGGATGACCAGAATGAGCCACAAGGTAGACACGAAGGGAATGCCCAAATATTCGATCTGCAGCGACAGCTTGAACTCGTTCAGATTTCGGCTAAGCACCTCCAGCGCATAACCGAAAGCATAGAAGGCCGCCGCCAGCATCAGGACAATCATCGTTCTCACCACGGGAAGATGGCGCTTCCGATAGGAGACCCACGAGATGAACAGCATGATCGCCGTGGCGATAAAAAGCAAGATCGACATCCACTGTTTGATATCCATGTCTGCGGCTCCCCCGGACGACTGTCGGTTGAATCGGTCCCCGCGGACCGGCTCGCATATCGTCTCGACTCTATCATATCATCCGGCAGCGAAGTGTAGGAACGATAAGTTCCCCCGCAAAAACTAACCGTGTCGAATCTCGTCGAAGAAGTAGCCGTATTCCCCCAGCTCGTCCCTGGTAATCGCGCGATTCGTCTTGTCCAGCTCGTATTGGTACGCCTGAAGCACCTGCTTCATCCCGACGGCGTCCCCGCTCCCGCTCGCCAGAAAAGCCGCCGTAAGAGCGATGTTCTTGATGCTTCCGCCCGACATCTGCAGCTTGCGTCCGAGGAACCCGCAATCCAGATCGGAGGCAAGCGGCGTCTGCGGCGGGAAAATGTTCCTCCAGATCGCCTCCCGCTGCTTCTCGTCCGGAAACGGGAATCGGATCACGTAATTGATGCGGCGCAAAAAGGCTTCGTCCATGTTTTGCAAATAGTTGGTCGCCAGGATGGAAATCCCCCGGTACTCCTCCATTTTTTGCAGCAGGAAGGCAACCTCCGTGTTGGCGTTCTTGTCATGGGAATCCTTGACCTCGGAACGTTTGCCGAACAGGGCGTCGGCTTCGTCGAAAAATAAAATCGCGTAGCTCGACTGGGCCTCGTCGAAAATGTCGCGCAGGTTCTTCTCGGTCTCGCCGATGTACTTGCTCATAATTTGCGACAAATCGATTTTGTAAATTTCCATGTCCAGCTCGTTCGCGGCAATCTCCGCCGCCATCGTCTTGCCCGTGCCCGGCGGCCCCGAGAACAGCAGGCTGACCCCGGTGCCGTAGGAGAGCTTGCGCTCAAAGCCCCAGGACCCGTACACGGTATGCTTGAAGCGGATATGATTGCAGGCGTGCCGGAGCTTGTGGGTCTGCTCTTCGGGCAGCACGAGATCCTGCCAACGGTTTTTCGGCGACAGCCGCTTCGACTTGGCGGCCAGGTTATGGCTTAGCTGCCTGTAGCAGGCCTGAATCAGGTCGCTCCAGCCGACTTGCTCCCGGCCGCCGCCGGCCGCCCGCCACTGGGCCGAGGCGCGGGCCGCCTTCAGCGCGCTCGCGATCTGTCCCGGCTGGAAAACAAACCGCGAAGAGAGCGCCTCCCAATCGAGGCCGTCCTCCACCTCGTAGGCGCGCGCAAGAGCCCGCCACGCCTCGAGCCGCTCCTCCTCCCGCAGTCCCGGAATTTCCAGCTCCAGCCCGATCGCCCCGCGGCGGTCGAGCGAACGGCAAGGCGCCTCCGACAGCAGGAAGACGGTGCCCGGCTGCCGGGCCAGCCGTTCAAGCCAAGCTTGCTTGCGGCGTCTTGCGGCTTCTCCGTCGCTTGCCGGGAGAAAGCCGCAAAATACGGGAATCGCCTGCTGGATCGCCGCTTCGCGAAAAACGTCGTCCAGGGCGTCCGGTCCGCCCTCCTCCTCTTCCGGCAGCTTCGCCATGTCGACATACAGCAGCGCTTCGTCGAAGTGTACGCCGAGGTGGGCGACTTGCGTTCTTTTGCCCGTTCCCTCAGCCCCCCACAGGGAAACGATTAGCGGCGTTCTGCCGCTCTCGTCCTCTTCGACGCGGCTCGCCAGCCACTCGCGCAATTTCGTCTGAATGTCGAAATGGCCGAGCAGCGGCGGCGGCTCGGAGGAGGGGGAGACGAGATCCATATAGCGGGCCAGCGTCTCCGGCAAAGCGGCGGAATCGAGCGCAAAACGAACGATGCGCTCGTCCAGCCGGCAGAACCGGTTGAGGGTCGTGCCGTCCTTGCGCGCGCCGCCCGCCTCGCGCAGGAAATAGCGGTTCAGCAGCCCGTCGCCCCGCAGAATCCGCGCCGCCAGCCGGCGCTCGGCCTCGTCGGACGCGGCGAGAGCGGCCGCCAGATCGCGGCTCGGATACGTCGCGCCACGCTCGCCTTGCAGCAGCGCAAACGCCGATTCGTATTTCCGGTCCGCTTCGACGGCGAGACAGATCCATACCATTCTCTGCTCCAGCGCCGTCAGTCCGAACAGACGGGCCAAATACGGAATCGGCAAAAACGCGCCGTCCCGCTCTCCAAGCCGCGCGGCATGCTCCGCCCGGATGCGCGCGCGTTCCCATTGGAGCGACAGCTCCCGCTCGGTTCCGTCCTCCGGCTCTCCGGACGCCGGCCCGCCGGCTCGGGGACGAAAATCGCGCGCTGCCGGATTCGGGCCGAACGCATCCGCCGCGGACGCAAGCTCCCGATCCAGCCGCTCCCGGCGGTGCAGCATAAGGGCGATGCCCGCATCCAGCCATTCCAGCCAGCCTCGAACCGCTTCCGCTCCATCCCGATAAGGCGCGCCGGCTCCGGCTTCCGCCTCGGCGACTTCCGCTCTTGCGGCAATCCGCTCCATCTCGTTTCCCCCCGCTTAACGTATCTGTCCGCAACCGACTCTTAGGAGTTGAAAAACCGTTTGACGCGGGACATCAGTCCGCCGGCTTCCGTTTTCGGCTTGGCCGCTTCGGCCCGCTCCTTCTCCACCTGCTTGGCGCGTTCTTTGTATAACTTGTAATGCGGCGTATCCCCGCGCGTATGCGCGACCAGCCGCTTCATCTGTTCGTCGCTGTCGACCGTCGGCGCGCCGGCGCCCGGGCCCGCCTTGCTTTTGCCCGCCGCGACCAGCGCATGCCGCTGCTTCTCCAGTTCGATGAATTCGTCGACTCCCTCGTAGCCCCCGAATTCCTTCTTCCCCATCGCCTTTCGGGCTTCCTCGCGGGCTCTCGATTGGTTTACCTGCTTCCGCGAATCGGATGTCGCCAGATCGCCGATGAGTCCGGTCGCGGCGCTCACCGCGCCCGTCGCCACGCTCCCTCCGGGCACGAAGTCGCCCACCAGTCCCGTCACCGTGCCGATTCCCGCCTTGACACGATCGGCGGTTATTTTCGTCCCGACCGCCTTCGCCCGGGAGGACGCGCTCTCCTTGATCGTCTCGTTGCCCGACGTCGCCGCAATGCCTCTGAGCAAGTCGCGTTCCTTCACGTCGTACTTTTCGGCCATTTTCTGCTTAAGTCCTTTGCCCACCAAGGGAATCATGCCGACGGCGGTCTGCCCCGGATTTTGCACGACGTCGTTCACCGCGTTTTTGGCCTTCTGCGTGACGTCGAACGTCCCCGGCATCAGCCGCCTCTCGACCTGGTTCGTCCGAACGTCCTCTTCGAGATTCTGGTCCCGATCGCGGTTGCCGCTTCGTTCCCGGCTCCGGGACAAATCCCACTTCCCGTAACGGCTGTTCTCGATATGCTGGGGAAGATCGTACCATTTCGGGTTGTTGGCCGCGTCCGTCGTCTTCTGCACGCGGTCGTGAAACGCCTGATCGATTCCGCCGCCTCCCTGCGCATCCGCGGAAGCCTCCGCGGCCGGAACGGGAGCCTGCGCCGGGGTTTCCTCGACCTCTGCCGCGGCGGGCGGCGCTTCCGACGGGACTTCCGCAGGAGTCTCCGCGGCGGGAACGGGGGATTGCACCGGCGCTTCCTCGGCTTCCCGTTCCAATGAAGGCGTTTCCTCGGAAGCGGAGGTTCCTGCCGCATCCGTCTGCCCGGCCCCCGGTCCCGGTCCGCCTCCTCCCATTCCCATTCCCGGAAAAACGCGAACCGCTCCCTGGGCTTTCAGCCTCTCCAGTATCGCAGACTTGTCCGACTCCCGGCTCTCCTCTTCCGCTTGCTCCTGTTCCTGCGGCACCTCGCTGCTCCGGGACGACGAGCGGCTTCGCGAGACGCTTTCTTCCCCTTTGCGAGCTTCGATGGTTTTCGGCATTGGCGTCTATTCCTCTCGGCTATAATCAGTTTTACGTGGATTATACCAAACGCCAATAAAAGAATAATGAAAAAAATCGGGCAAACGGCATGCGCCGTTCCCCGATCTCGCCTAAAGAGAGGATTCCATTACCGAAATACGCGATTCAGCTCCGCCAGCAGCCCCTCGAAGATATACGACTTGGCCGTCTCGCCAAGTCGAAACGTTACATTCTCGGCGATCTCCCAATCCGCAAACCGGTAGATCATAATTTCCTTTGAGAATGGGTTCACGATCCAATACTCCTTCACTCCGCTCCTCATGTACAGATCGGCTTTGCGCAGCAGATCCTTGCGGCGAGTGCTCTCCGATAATATCTCCACAAGCAATGCCGGCACACCCTTGTAATACCCGTCTTCGGCGAGATGCTCTTCCAGATCGCAAATTATCATTAAGTCCGGCTGCACGACGTTGAGCTGCTCCAGTCTCTCGATTCGGCGCAGTTGGATATCGTACGGCGCGACGAACGGCCGGCACGACTTCCCTTGAGACCAACCATGAAAGATGACGGCCAGTTCCATCAGCGCCGTCTGATGGTCCGTTGTCGGCGACGCCATAGCGTAGATTTCACCGTCAATATATTCGTACCGCTCCTCGCTGCCGTCCTTCGACAGCGCCTGAAATTCGTCGAACGCGGCCTTCCGGCCGCCATGATTCCCGAATTCGTACGATGCCCTCCGCTCGGCGACGACTCCGGCGTCGCTCTCGCCCACCGCCGTCAGCCTGGCGATCTCCCGGCCGTTGCGCGTCACGATGACGTCTTCCTGCGCTGCGATAGCCAAGTATTTTCCGAAGTTGTTCTGCACCTCCGTAGAACTGACCTTCATGCGCTCACCTCTCCATCCGAAGTTGCACCCTAATCAGATTAGCTATATTAGCTAATCTAGCTAACATGAGTTTCGCATAGCGCTGTCCCTTTGTCAATCGTCGAACTTTCCGGAATCTCCTCCTGCAGTCCAAGCAACCTGATTGGAATTTGAATCTCATAAAAACAGAGGAAGCAACGATCGGAGGGGAAGCGCTTGTCCGAGCCCGGCGTGTCGATCATCACCTGCACGAATCGGCCCGAATTCTTCGCGAACATTCTGAGCAATTACCGGAATCAGCGCTACGAGCGCAAAGAATTGATTATCGTCGTCAACAAGGACAGCATCCGTCTGCGGGAATGGCGGAGCACAACCGCCGCCGATCCCCATGTGACCGTCTATCAAGTGCCGGAACGAATCTCGCTCGGCCAATGCTTGAACTGCGGAGCAAGCAGAGCCAAATATTCTCTTCTCGCCAAATTCGATCATGACGATTATTACTCTCCCTACTATTTAAGAGAGCAAGTCCGGGCGCTCCTGCGCACCGGAAGCCCGGTAGCGGGCAAGCACGCCTGCCTGGTCTATCTGGAAGCGAGCAATCGGCTGATTATCCGTTCTCCTCGGGAAAAGAACAAACGCGTTCGTTTCATTCAGGGAGGAACTCTGCTTTTTCGAAAGGAAGTCCTCAACCATGTGCGATTCCCGGATCTGTCGCTGGGCGAGGATGTCCGGTTTCTGCGAGGCTGCGCCAAAAAGGGCTATGCCATCCACGCAACTTCGCCCTACAACTACGTCTATATTCGCAGAAAAAACAAAAGCACGCATACCTGGAAGGCGAGCGACCGCCGCTTCCTGATCGGCAGCCAACCCGTCGCCGTGACGAAGCGTTACCGACGTTTTGCCGTGCGCAAGCTTTGAGGGGCAACGCAATGTTCCCGAGTGACAGAGCGACCTCGCGTTTAAAAGGGATTCCGGCGGAGATAAAATGAGACTGTTCCATAAGCCAGGGCAACTAAAATGATCGCAAAAAGAATGGGGATATATCTCCTGTAGAGCGAAGCGCCTGCCTCATACGGTCATGAAATTACCCTGTTACGGGTTAATCAATTCCTCATTTCATGACCGTATCAGCAGCGGAAGGAGATATATCCCCATGGTAATAAACGGATCATTTTATAGGGTTGATCCTCTAGTGGCTTATGGAACAACCTCTTATCGTTATTCGCGGGAAAGATAGACTTGCATGAGCATGACGACAACCTCCGCGCGCGTCGTCCGGTCCCGCGGAGCAAGGATGCCGTTGCCGCGTCCTTGCACGTAACCCGCCTTCAGAACGGAGGCGATCGCGGCTTCGGCCCAGTATGGAACCTCGCCACGGTCGCTGAAAGCCGCAAGTCCGGACAGCTCGGCTGAAGACAGATTCAGCGCCTTGGATAGAACGACCATCATTTCCATGCGGCTGATCGGCGCTTCCGGACGGAACGTGCCGTCTTCGTAGCCGGAGACGATACCCAGCCGTCTGGCGGCATTCGCGTAGGGGACTCCCCACGCAGGAATGCGGTCCGCATCGTTGAAGGAGGAAGCCGCCGCTTCCCGATCTTGTTCGTCCATGTCCGCGTCCAGCATCCGAAGCAGCATCGCCGTGAATTCCAGGCGGCTGACCGGCAGGTTCGGACGGAAGGTGCCGTCCGGGAATCCTGTCGTGACGCCGAAGGCTTGTCCGAGCGCTATCCACTGCTCCGCCCAATGCCCGCTTGCATCGCTGAAGACGGCTTCCGGCGTTGCTGGCACGGCGAAGACGGCGAATATGCCCAGACGGTCCGATTGCGCGACAATGCGTCCCTCCTGTCGTACCCCGCCAAGATCGAGCCACTGTCCATCGGCCGAATCGTATACGAAAAGCTTGGGTACCCAGCCTTCCGGCCATTTCGTCCGATCCAACCGGATTTCAACCGTTGCCTCCAGTGCTCCTCCGGAAGTCCGATTCGGCATCCAAGAGGCTTGGAACGCCGGGGACAGCCGCAATGCCGATGGCAGCTTCGGCGGCAGCCCCGCTTCCTTCACATCGATACGCTCCGCGTTCCCCATCAGGGCGAGCGGAATCGTGACGGTGAAGCCGTCTCCGAATTTGCCGCTGACATCGTCCGGCTGCTGCTTGCTCGGCTCTGCAGCCGGATCGGCAACCGGATTGGTTCCCGGATTCGGGTTCGGATCGGGGTCTGTTCCCGGATTCGTCCCGGGGTCCGTTCCGGGATCCGATCCCTCCGGCGCTTCGGCGCGTTGCAGCGTAATGACGTAGAGCTTCGATTCCACCCCGCCGCGCGCGGTCACTTGCAGCGTCACCGTGCCGGCCTCCGCCCCCAGCGCAATCGGCGCCGAAGTCGCGCCGTTCGTCAGGTACTTTCCGTCCAACTGCAGACTGGCCGTTGCGTCCGCCGTCTTGGGATGCAAAGTGAATTGTTCGACGCGATAAGGCAGCTCGATGCTATAGCTTTGCCTGTCCGCAGTGATCGGAATGGCAATCGAGCCGGGCATCTGCTCGGAATCGATCGTTAGACCGAGCAAGTCCGCGGATGACGCCCGCGATATTTCGAGAACGTATGACCGCATCGTCCCGTCATCCGCTTGAGCGATGAACGTGACCGGCGTCTTGCCGATCGGCAGACGTATCGGATAGTAGCCGTCCAGGTCCGCCTGCAACGCTTTCCCCTTCACTTGTACATATACGTTTGCCGTATTGGCCGCCGCGAGCGGCTCCAACCGGATTTCATCCACGCTATAGCCGACATTCGCGTGATACAGCGTCTGCTGCGGGTCGAACGACTCCTCGGGTTGGAGCACGACGGCGGGCTCCGTCAGATGCAGATGGATGCCGTCGAGCCCGGCTTGGGTATAGACGGCTCCGGTCACGGTCAGATGATACTTTCTCGTGGCGGAGGCAACGCCATCGGATAGACGCACCTGGATCGCATAATGACCGGGGACAGCCTCTGCAAATCCCCTGTCCTCATCAAAGATCAGACGACCTCCCTTGGATAGTACCATTCCGTGCGGTATTTCCGACTCGGGTCCCCAGTTCCAGCTATAAAAGTGTTCCGCGCCGCCGATTCCTTCAAATTGGAATTCATAGTCGCTGTAGACGGCAGCGGTTACGCTCGGCGTCACGATCGCCAGCGTCTCCGTGTCTCCGTATAAAGCGGATTCCGGCGGCGCCGCTTCCGATTCGTAACGTCCGTAATGCCCGTCCGGATTGGTGACGCCGATATTAATGACCACGTTGTCGTCCGGAGACAAGGCGTCTGCCAGCGTCGGTTCGTCAGAGGGGAGCCTGCAATCTTCGCCCCAGTAATCGCCTATGCATTCCGGCAGCGTATCGTCATAATTGTACAAATACATGTATCCTGTATATTCGCCATTGCCGTCCAAGTAACCGATCATTTCGTCCCGCTGCGCGCCTTCGACCTGGCAAGCGGCATCGCCCCCCGCACAGGCCAATCTGACATAGGAGTGATCGTCGCTGCGGAAAAATCGCACCCGGACCTGAGGATCGAAGCCGTCCGTGTCGACCAGACGCACCTTCTTCCCTTCCTCATCCACCAGTTCGACCTTCACATAGGCCCCTTGACCGATCAATAACGGCGCGTCCGGATCTCCGCCCTCGGGCAGCACCGTAACTTTCAGACGCAAACCGTCCTTCGGAACGCGCATTTCCTCCGGATATTCGAATATCGCTTCGGAACTCTCGCCGATGCCTCCGCGCGTCATGACATAGACGCTTTTCTTGCCTTCGCCGGGCGGCACGTACGTCTCCATCACCCACTTGCCGTCGGCCTCGGACCACTGCGTATAACCGCCCAGCGTCTGCTTGCCCCCGACATAAGCAATCGCATCCTCGGCAAAGTGGTCCCCATAAATCCTCAGCTTCGAATACCCGTTCACGAACTTCATTTTCCCGTACTCGTCCAGCTCGGGCTCGATCCCCGTAATAACCGGCTGCTTTGGCGGAATTGCACCTACCGCAATGCGCAAGTATTTGTACGGACTATAGCCGAGCAGACCTTCTCCCTGCGTCCAAATGTCGCCCGTTCCGCCGTACTCGTCCGGGTTGTCTACGGTTGCGGACAAAAACGCGTAATTGGATTCGCCGCAGCTGTAGCACGTCTGATTGCCGAATTTCTCCCATTGCCGATGGCCCGGATGCCAATAATACAAATCCAGATGCTCGTAAGCCAGCGGCGAGAACCGGAGCGTGAACGGAGCGGCGTTGGACGTATCTTTCCGCTTTAATTCATAGAAGGCGGTTCCTCCGCCCCAAGGCTCGAATACGCCTTCCGCAGGACCGGCCGGATTGCCGGTAAACTGACTGATATATAAAATGGTGCTGTTCGTCTGGATATCTCCGTAAGCATATGTCCCCGTTCCCGTAATTCCCGGCTCGGTAATGACGAAGCGGTACTGCTTCCACTCCGTCCGCGAGCCGAGCGGCGAGGAATCGGTCATCCTGACGACGGTCGTAAAGGTGCCGCTCTCGGCAAAGGAGCCGCTGATGACGCCGGTGTCGGGATCCAGCGCAAGCCCCGGCGGCAGGGCGCCGTCCACCCTCGTCGTATCGACTTCGAACGCGAACGGGCGCGTTCCGCCCTTGACCTTCTCCCCGAAGGACCGCTCGAAGAAATCTCCGACCTCGTATTCGAATTCCCACAGCCTGTATTCGTCCGCAAGCGACAGCGATTCGCGAATATCGAAGTTCACGGTCACACGTTCCTCGCTGTTCGGCAGCCGGATCGCAGCTTGGCTTATGCCGGAAACGCTTGGCGTTCCGCGGAACACCCCGAATCCCGCATCGAAGGTCACGCCTGCAGGCGGCTCCCCTTCGACCAGCTCGTAGCAGGCCCGAACGCCTTCCTCCGAACACTCGAAGGAAATCCATCTGTCCGTATTCGCGAATTCGATCGCATTGTTACTCGGGCCGAAGACGGTCTGGCCCGCCAGTCCGTCGTACCAGTAATCGCTCTGTTTCGCGATCGGCACGAACGGCACGATCTCGATCGCGCTAGTCATCTCGAAGCCGGAGCCGTCCTCCAGTCCGAACCGAAGGGCGTATTCTCCGGGACGATTGCCGGTATTCCACAGTTGATGGTGCATTCGCCCGTTCGCATCGGTGAGCAGATCCGTATCGTCCCAGATCAATCTGTTCTCGTCGTACTCGGCGTCCGGGCCGATCGTGACGGGAAGATTTTGCAGCTCGAGCGCGTTCCGCATCCTAAGCGTACGGTTAGGCAAAGGCTGCCCCCCGTCGACGCCGGCCGATCGCAGTTCGATGATCAAATCCGATCGGTACGGAATGCCCTCCTCGTAATGATCGATCAATTCGTTCGGAGTCAGCGTAATGAAGCTGTTGGCCGGATCGGCCGGCACCGGACGAACTTCTATCGTCGCCTTGGCAATCGGGATCTCCGATCCTGCGAGATTAGGGTCCGTCCCCTTATACGCAGCGTATACGAGCAAATGCGCCGTGTGAATGTCCGCTTGACCGAAATCGGCGTACTGGAGAGCCAGGTCGACGTTGCCATCCGCGTCCGGGGTCATTCGATGATCCGCATCCAACAGACGGAGCTTTCCGATCGGCCTCCAGACAACGTCCCAATCCGCGATATTTTCAGTGTAGCGATTCAGATTAAAACCGAGCCGGATCGTATCCTCCCCGTTCGCCACGAGACTCTGACGATCCTTGTCCGCCTCGGGCAGATCGTATGAGGAAATTTGTTTATCCTGGATATAGAGCAAACGCGCGTAGAGTTCGTCATAGGCGAACAAACCTCCTACGCCTTGCCAAGCGGCGGCGTCATCCGGCAGCGGCTCCTGCATGACGGGACCGAGCGTGCCTCCCGATACGTCGATGGAATACATTCTCGTAACGGACCCCTCTTGGCCGCTGCCCGTAATTAGAATGAAAAGCTTGTGCTCCTGCTTCGAATAGGCAAGAAACGTCATCTCCCCGTCGGCGACGCCAATGTTCTTATTCTCATCCGCCGTCTGCCAGCTCATCGTCCCCGGATCGAACAGCCAGATTCGGTCGTCGGGATCAAAGCCCCAATAGCCCGCTCCTTGCGAGTAATCGCTGCCGTACAGCACGACTTGGCCCAAATCCGGGACGTACAGCATCGAATCGGCGCCCGTTCGTCTGCCGGGATGGACCGTCGGCTGCAACAGCGTGAATTGTTTGCTGGACGGGTCGAAAACCCATGTTTCATCCGAAATCCCTCTTGCTCCCGCATTTTCCGTCTTGATTTTACCTCCGTGAACGAGCAGCCGCCCGTCGGGAAGCGCGGCCGTCAACGCATCGGCGACCGCCGTGCCGTACTCGGCTCCCGGCGTCGTTAAATGGTCGTCGCCGCCATCGTCCAGCAGGACCAGCCCATTCGCCTTATCCAGCTTATAGACGGCGCCGCGCGACTCGTTCCACCAGGGTGTGGTATGCTCGCTTCCGCCAAACAGATACATCCAGCCTTCCTCTCCCGCAGAACTCGGATCGTAGTAGGCCATCGAGGTGTAATACGGATAAGGCAGCGGACCTCCCGGCATCGTTTGCGCCGTCTGCCATTGCAGCGAGAATAGGCCGCCCGGCGTTGCCGCGATCAATTCCCGCAGCCCTTCATGCCATGCGATATCGCCGTAAGTCATGTCGTACAGCGCGGCATTCGAGCGCAACGGCTGATTGACCGTCCAACGATGGGCGGCCGCGATCGCCCTGCTGTCCACGCGAAGATGATGTTCCGTTACTACCTCGTACGATACTCCGTTTACCGCAGGCGTCATTTTAAAGATGTAGTCGCCCTTCGGAGCGTTATGGATCGTCAATACGCCCGTATTTTTGTTCAGTGTATACGCCGCCGCGGGCAGATCGCCGCTCAAGCTCCAGTTTACGTCGGCCATCGCGACCCCGTCGGGACCGGCCAGCTTGAATTGCTGCGTCCAGACTTGCCCCTCCACCAGGGTCGTGTCGACTTGCTCCGGGTATACTTTGGCAATCGGCAGCGTAAGCGTGAAGTCCTTCTTCGCGCTTGCCGCATCCGTTCCGACGAGTTTGACGACGAAATCGCCTTCCTTGGCGGCCGGCGTCCCTTCCAGCCGGTACAGATTCGCTCCGGTCGAATCGGTTCCGGTCTTCTTGAAGCCGATCCCCTGCGGCAATAGTCCGCTTGTCTTCAACTTACTCGAACCGCCTACGCCGCCGAGCACTTTAACAGTCCCCCCTGCGTACGGCGCATCACTTACCGCCAGCGGCAGCTTGCTCGTTCCATTGCCCTCGGCATCTGCGAGTCGCATCTTGGACGAGATGACGCTTGGCGGGAAATAGATGCCTTCCCCTTCGCCCAATTCGCTGCTGCATCCGTACTTATCGAACGCCTTGTTGCCGTCCTCATCCATGCACTGGATGCCGCCCAACTTTTCCGCTTTCAACTGAATATTGAACGGAAGCTCGATCATCCATACCGGCAGCCTGAACTCGGTGCCGATGCCGAATTTCTTCGCGCTGATCGAGGCCTGCACGACATATCCGACCCGAATGCTCGGCTCGTACACGACGTCAAAATTCAATGTCCCTCCTTCGGTAATCGCAGGCGCGGCTTCACCCGGCAGAACATCAGGCACGGACAAGGCAAGCGCATCCCAGGGATACAGCTCGAAATCGTAAGCAATCGGCATGGCCGGGTTGCTTGAGACACGGTCGTATTCCTGAATTTTTTCGACTAGCAGACCATTGTCGCCCGTAATATGCGTCAGCTTCGGAAAATAGCCGTAGGCGACGACAATCGGCTGGAAGACGAAGCCCATAGACAGAATGCCCGCCTCGAAGAAAGGAACGCGAACCCCGATCGAGTCCTCGGAAAACATATCGAACGTACAGCCGGTAAGTCCGCAGCTGAATGCGCTCGCGTTCAGACCGATCTCGTCTTTAACCCCGATCGCCGCAGACTGACCTTCCAGAGGCGGCGCTTTCTTGCCGCTGACCCCCATGCTGGAGACGAGGCCCGTTCCCGTCAAACCGCCGACCAGCTTGTTCAGATCGACCCGGGCATCGAAATCGTATCCGAGAATCGAGCCTTCGAAACCTACGGACATCCGCAAGCCGACCTCGCTGTAGAACGACCAATTGTTTTTCGGCTTCTGCGGAACGACATTGACCTTCACGATCGACTTCATCCGATCGACTCGTTCGAATCGCTCCGCGGCCGTCTCGCCCGGCAAGAACGGTTCGATAAACTCCATCTGCGGCACCGGCTTCGTCAGCTTGGTCTGCACCTCGAACGGCCAGTTCCAGCCGACGTCCAGCCCTGCGGAATATTCGAAGAAAATCGAAATGGACAGCGCTCCGACTCTCAGGGCCGGAAAGTCCTTCCTGCCGCTATTTGCCTTGTCGTACGCGCCCGAGATTGTCGTAAATCGTTTAATCACGTCCGGGCTGCCCGGTGTCGGATAGGAATTGCCGCCGGACGGATCGCTCAGAATGCTTACGCTCGGCGAACCGGTCGAATCCGTCTGCTCGGAAAACGCGGAATCCGCAGCCGCGTTCCCCATAAATTCGTCGACCATCATCGCGTCTCCGGCCGGTTCCTCGACCGGCTCCGCCGCCTGCAAATCCCCGATCACCTGCGCCTCGAGCCGGTTGCCGGTCGCATATCCCGCAACTACGACCGCCGTTCCGGGGACGAGCATGCCGGAGTTGTCCGCCGTGACGACTTCGGTATCCTTGCGAACCGCAACGCGAATTAGATTCCGCTCGTCTCCGTCGGAATACGTTGCTCCCCTATAGGACACTTCGATCGGCGATGCGGATACGACATATTCCCCCTCCGTCGCCTCTCTGACCGTGCCGAACAGCATCGTCTGCTCGCCGGAGCGGTCGATCCACTCGTCGCTTGCCTGCGCCGCATGCGCGGCGGAAGCCGTTGGATTCAACGGCATCGTTCCTATCAAAGTCGAGACAAGCAACAACAAGGACATCCATCTGAACATATGCGTTCGTTTTCTCATCATTTGCCTCCCTCTCCATGAACAGACCTCGCCCTCTATCAACCAGCCTACCAAAACCGGATCGGGCGCTATAGATATAGAACGTCACATAATAAAAGACGCCACATGACTATCGTCACATGACGTCTCCCGCAGCTTCATCTCCGAAGGGTTTCGAGATAGGCCTCCGTTAAAATCTTGATGACTTCCGCGCGCGTCGCGGGGGTCAGGGGCTCCAAATTTCCGGCACCGCTGCCTTGGACGTATTTGGCTTCCAACAATGCAGCCATAGCGGAAACAGCCCATTCGGGAACTTCATCCTTGTCGCGATAATCTTCCAGCAGCGCCGGATCGGCTTCCGGCAACCGCATCGTCCGTTGCATCATCGCTATCATTTCCGCTCGAGTCAGCGTCGCATGAGGACGGAAGGTACCGTCGGGGTAGCCTTGCACGATGCCGGCCTCCAAGGCGGCAAGGGCATATTCCGCCCCCCAATCCGGCATGTCGCTCCAGTCCGAGAACCGCTGCTCCGCGCCGACTCTCCTTCCCTCCGCATCCGAAAGCTCCCGGCTCGTCAATCTCAGGAGCATGGAAGTAAACTCCAACCGATTGACCAACTTCTGCGGCCTAAAGCTCCTGTCCGGATAGCCTCCCGTCAACCCCAGAGCCGACCCGAGTTCAATCCATGGAGCCGCCCAGTGCCGGTCGATATCGACAAACCCGGCATCCGTCGCCGTTTCTTTGTCCCGAACCAAAAATCCCGCGAATATGCCCAAACGATCGGACCGGGCCTTGAGATAGCCGTTCTGCCGTTCGCCGCCGAGATCGATCCACTCCCGCTTCCGCTTATCGAATAGGAACAGTCTTGGCTCGTAGCCCTCCGGCAGCCTTGAATCCGCGTTAAGCCGCAGGTATACCGCTGCCGTAGAGTTAACGTTATCCAACAATTTCGAAGAATCGACAACCTCATAGCCTGCCGTTATCCGCCATAATCCAGGTTCGGCAGCAGGAGCTTCCGCTTGATTCACGGACAGTTCGGGCATCCGATCCGCAGAATAATTCCCGGCCATGATGCGGAATATCCCTCCGAAGTCCGCTGCCGCTTCGCTCAGAGCCGGTTCGGCCGGAATCCATCCGCCCCCGGAAGGGCTCCCTCCCGATCCGGACGAAGATGCCGCCGGAGTCGCTGCGGTCGAATCGGAGAATTCGCTGGTACCGCCGGCATTGAAGGCCGTCACGGCAAAACTGTAGCTCGTTCCGTTCGTCAGGCCCGTAACCGTATAGGCCCTATCCTCTATATTCGATTGAACGAGTTCCCATAGTCCGGGATCGGCCGGAGCCGTTAAGCCCGCGTACCGGTATACGGAATAAGTTACGGAGCCCGCGGCCGCGGAATCGTCCCAGCTTAGCGCGACGGAACGATCGACCGCTCTGGCGGTCAGGTTAAACGGCGCAGCCGCCGGTGTCATAAGAGTATAGCGCTCGCTCATCACTTCGCTGTCGGCAATGCCTGGCGCCGCGGCGATCGCTTTAATCGTCGTTTCGGCCGTAATCGGAATCGGCTCCGCGTAGATCGCGCTGCTTGCGGTCGGATAACTGCCATCCGTCGTATAGTAGATCGTTGCGCCGGGCGCGGCCGTCGACAGGACGACAAACGTTCCCGGCACTATTACGCCGCCGGACGGCACGGCAACAGGTGCGGCCGCCTGCGGTCGGATCGTGTAGCGCTCGCTCATCATCGCGCTTTCTTCGATCCCGTCCTTGCGGGCCGTGGCCTGAATTGTCGTCTCGTCCGTGATGCGGATCGGTCCCGTGTACGCTGCGCATTCGAGAGTCGGATCGCTGCCTGTCCGCGTACAGTAGGCAATCGACGCCCCCGGCGTCTCCGTCGTTAACGTAACAGTCGTCCCGCTCAGCACTTCGCCGCCCGTCGGCGAAGCAGCAGGACTGGCCGCAGCGGCCGTGTAGAATTCGGTCATCACTTCGCTGTCTCTTGTGCCTGCCTTTAAGGCGATAGCTTTAATCGTCGTATGAGCCGTGATCGGAATCGGCCCCGTGTAAGCCGCGCTGCTCGCAGTCGGAGCGCTGCCGTCCGTCGTATAGCGGATCGTAGCGCCCGGCGTCGCGGTCGTTAACGCAACGGTCTCTCCGAACAAAATGCCGCCGCCCGCCGGTACGGCCGTCGGCGCGTCCGCTTGCCGCGGCATGACCGTTTGGCTTATTTTGAAATACCGCGGCGCCATGTTATCCGCTTCAACCGCGACTGTCGCTTCGTACGTTCCGACGGCCAATCCCTCGTTTGCCCGAATCGTAAATGTTGTCGTCGGCAGCGAGTCATTCAACGTTCGGTCAATCGGCTGCGTAAGCGCAAAGCTGTCCGAACTCCCGCCGCTTATCCGAACGCTCAGATTGTTCAAATCGCCCGCTCCCGCTCGTTTCACCGTGATCGTTTTCGTTTCCCGGGAGCCCGAATCGTATCCGAATTCCAGCTCCGCCAAGGTTTGATCAGCGAAGCCGTCGATTCCATGAATCGGATAAGCCATAATTGTAGCTTTGTAGTCGTTCCACATATCCCGGTAAGCCGCATAGAGCATCCCCCCTCCGGCGGAAAGAGAGAGGTAGGAGGATTGGCTTTGCGAAATCGCCGTTTGTCCGACATCTGCCCAGGCGTTTCCGTCAAACATTTTCACCGTTGCTTTCTTGTTATTCCCGCCGTCATCGTACGCCACGTACGGAACTCCGTTATTGATGTCCAGCGAGAGATAGGTCACGCCGCCCTGCGAAAATCCGGCCTGCCCCACGTTCTCCCATACGTTTCCGTCAAACCTTTTCACCGTCGCCCTGCCGCCGTTCGCTTGGTCTAAATAGGCCACATACGGAATGCCGTTATACACCTTGATCTTCGTATTCAAGGCCGAACCGTCCGAAAAGCCCGCTTGGCCTAGGGGGTTCCACGCGCTTCCATCAAACTTCATCACTGTCGCCTTGTCGGATTTATAATCCTGGTAGACAACATAGGGATCTCCCCCATACACGGACATTGAAACGGTCAAAGCTCTGTCCGCCGAAAAGCCCGCCTGCCCTACAACGTCCCAATCGTCTCCGTTCAAGCTTCGCACGGTCGCTTTATAATCGCTATCCTGATAAGCCACATACGGCGTACCTTCATAAACCTCCAATGCAATGTTGTAGCTGGAAACGGAATTGTCCACATACCCCAAACTCCCCAAAGTGTCCCAAGTCAACGTCGATCCGTTGTACCTTTTGGCGATCACCTGCCGAAGGGTTTCGTCATAGTAGGCTACATACGGCGTTCCGCTGTAGAGGAATAAAGAAATGCAGTCGGCTATGCCCGCTGAAATTCCGTTACTGCTGCCTACGTACTCCCAAGTCGACTCGCTGTATTTGCGCACGACCAATTTATTGTTCAAACCTCTGTCCGTATAGGCAACATAAGGGGTATCCCCGTATACACTGGTTGCGACCGTCGACCTCTTGTTGGTGACTGTTCCAACCGAAATTCCGGGAGTTCCTACCACTTCCCAATTGGCGCTGGCGGCGGCATAAGCCGTATGAAAACCCGCGAAAAGTTGAACCGTCGGACCTCCTTGCAAAATAAGCAAAACCGCCATGGGCCCCGCTATTTTTCGTATAAATTGCCTCATTGCCATTCCTCCCGCGCTGCATTCGGAAACGAAGGGCCCGCTCCCTCGTCCTCTATCAACCAGCCTACCAAAACCGGATCGGGCGCTATAGATATAGAACGTCACATAATAAAAGACGCCCTATGACTATCGTCACATGACGTCTCCATGAGCCTAACTTTTACCGGAATTCAAAACTGTCCGCCGAGCCGTTTGCGAAGCCAGGCCGTCGCTTCTCCCCTGTGGGAAACTCGCATCTTCGCATAGCACCCGACCAAATAATTTTTTATCGTCCCTTCGCCCAGAAACAGCGCGTTCGCGATCTCCCGATTCGTCCTCCCCTCCAGCAGCATGTCCAGGATTTCCCGTTCCCTGTCAGTGAAGGATACGCCTAGGTTATCCCAGCCGTTCCCGTTCGAATCCGCACCCGCCGCGGCTTGCTCCAGAGCGGTCGCCAGCATCGGCCTGACGGCCGCCGGATAGCTGATTCTTCCCGACAGACAATCTTTCATGATCAGCATCATCGGATCGAGCTCCATATCCTTCAACAGATAACCGCTGGCCCCCGCCTTGATCGCTTCCTCGATATATTCCCCGTCCGAGAAGGTGGTCAGCATCACGATGCATATTCCCGGAAAACGCTGCTTCAGAATTCGAGCGGCGGCTAGCCCGTCCATGTTCGGCATATGAATGTCCATCAGAACGAGCTGCGGCCGTTCGCGCGCGACGACTTCGATCGCTTCCGCTCCGTCGGAGGCGGTGCCTGCCACCTCGAAATCCGCTTCCGCTCCCAGCATTGCCGCGAGTCCGTTGCGGATGATGGGCTGATCGTCCGCAATAACGAGCGTAATGGCAGACATGTTCATTCCTCCTTGTTCGATTTGAAGGGAAGCGCAATCCGAATTCGGGTCCCGCGCTTGTGCTTGCCCGCCGTTAGGGTCAACGTCCCTCGGATATCCGTCACCCGCGCATGCATGGCGGACAATCCGAAGCCGTACGGCTGACTGCGCCAACTGCTTCCATCGTTCTCGAGCTCGAAGAGAATATGATCCGGAGCCATTACGAACCGAAAAACAAACCGCGATGCGCCTCCGTGCCGAATGCCGTTGGTAAGGCCCTCCTGAAGCGCGCGATAAAACGTCATTTCGGCTTTCGGGTCCAGCCGGGGCAGCGACGGTTCGAGCTCGGCTTCTATCGCAACGCCGGTCTGCCTCCGGGTGTCTTCCAGCAAACGACGCATCGCGCTTACGAAATCCGGGAATGCCGCGTCCGCGTCCAGCACGTGAACGGAACGCCGGATTTCCTGCAGTCCTTCTTGAATATGGGATTTCGTTTGATGAATCATGTCGGTCGCAACGGCAGGTTCCTTATCCATGAGACGAATCGCCGTCTGCAGACCCGTAATCGCCGAGGTCAGCGTATGCCCGACCGTGTCGTGAATTTCGCGGGAGAGGCGCGTGCGCTCTTGCATCAGCGCTTTCTGCTCCAATTCGACCGAATACTCGGCGAGTCTCTCGTAGGCATGGCTTAGCCGCTGTTTCTGAAGAAACGCGGTTTTCGCCATATAGCTGAGACCGAAGAAGGTCGCGTATTCCATCGCCCGCGGAATCACATAGGAGATTTGCCCGAACGGCGGAAATTCGTAATGAATCCAATGGCCGATCGCAAAGGCCGCGTAGCAGAGCAGCGTCACGGCCACTCCGTATCGAAGCGCATGCAGGAAGGCAATCTCGGCCAGCAGAATAAACAAGTAAGACTGGCAGAGAAAGTCCCCCTCAAGGATCACGACGCCTGTCGCAAGGGAAAGCTGTAC
This sequence comes from Cohnella cellulosilytica, assembly GCF_042431195.1. Taxonomy (NCBI): domain Bacteria; kingdom Bacillati; phylum Bacillota; class Bacilli; order Caryophanales; family Paenibacillaceae; genus Cohnella; species Cohnella cellulosilytica. Next base: position 102,061 of record NZ_JBHMDN010000018.1, on the reverse strand, counting down.
AATGACATAGACGACAGTCGTCGACGGCCGAGCATTCTGTATGAGGACAAAGTTGTACAATGCGTAGACCAGGGTGTACCCCGCGGCGAATGCGGATAGCAGGAAGCTCTTCTGTTCCTCCCAGAGCATCAAAAACACGAGCGTCTGCAGCACAACAAGAACCCATGAAGCTTTACGATAGAAAGAATCGGCCATCGTCTGTTCCTTTCAGAAGCAAGGTCGGATTGGACCATTTTCTATCGATTATACTACATTCGGGCTGCGGGCACGGATCATTTGTCGTACTCCCGCTCCCCGCCGCGCAGCCTGCAGCGGAAATCCTGGGGCTTGAGCCCGTATTTGCCGGAAAACAATTTGGAGAAGTAGCGGTAGTTCGGGATACCCGTTTGCTCGGCGATTTCGTACACCTTCAGATCGGTGCGCAGCAGCAGCTCCCGGGCCTGCTCGAGCCGATAGGTCAGCAAATAGTCGGAGAAGCTGCAGCCGATCTCGTTGCGGAACAGCGTACCGAACCAGCTCGGACTCAGATTGACGTGACCGGCCGCAGCCGCGGCATCGATCGGCTCCCTGTAGCGCTGCTCGACAAAGCGCAGCGCTTTCAACACCTCCGAGCGAACGCTCCGCAGAGACGTCTGCGTTTCCCGCAGAGCGTCCGCCGCCTCCTCGACCGCCGCCCTAACCTCCGAAATATGGCAGCTTTCCTCTATGCGTTTCTGCAGCCGAAGGCGCAGCGGAACGAAGCCGTCCGTCTGGCGGCACGTATAATCGTCGCTCAGACCTCCCGCCAACGCCGCGCCCATCATGCACAGCTGCGCGGGCTTCGGCAAATAATGCCGTTCCGCCTCCTCCAGCCAGCGAAGCAGCAGCTGCGCCACGGCCTCCGGGTCTCCCCGCTCGACCGCTTGGCGGCATTCCTGCTTCATCGCTTCGAAGACGTCGGGAGGGAACGTCGAGGATCGGCCTGGCGTTCCGGCGACGGCGGGCACCCCGAGAGGCAAATAATACGCTTCATCCATCAGCTGACGGCACTGGATCAACGAAGCGGTAAGCGGGGGACCGCTTCGAATGTCGGATACGCTCTGGAGCGCGGCGATTCCGTTGATCCTGCAGGCCTCGTAGCCGCGGCGCAGCGTCTGCATCGTCCAGCCGAAGAACGCCTGCCCTCCCCCTCGTTCGTCCGTGGCGGCGATCATCGCCCATAGTCCCGGTTCAATCTGCACGGCGAGCGACACGCGGTCCTCCTCGGCATTTTCCAGAGCCGGGGACGCGCCGAACATGGCGCGATTATGCTCCGGGGCAAAACGAATCAGCGCCAGCATATGCCGCCGGGAAGGAAAGGACAGCGCCGCAAGCTGATCGGCCGAGGCGTCCGCGTCGTCGTTGGACAGCAGCCGCTCGAGCAGGAGCTGGCGCAGCGCCTGCTTCCTGTTGCGCCTTTCCTGACGGATGGTCAGCGCCGCCTTGTTCAGGCAAGCGATGAAATCCCGTTCGGAGAGCAGCAGCTTCGTGATGTAATCGTGCGCTCCGTAACGGAGCGCCGCCTGGATCTTGTCGAAATCCTCGTAGCAGGTCAGCAGGATGAATTTCGGCGGCGTATTCATCCCGTGCACCCGCTTCAGCAGCTCAAGCCCGTTAAGCACGGGCATGCCGATGTCCGCAACGACGATGTCGGGCGCCAGCTCCCGTATCTTGTTCCAGGCTTGATTGCCGTTCTCCGCTTCGCCGACGATCTCGAAGCCGTGCCGCTCCAGGGCGAAAGAGCGGATTCTCCTTCTGGCCATCGGCTCGTCGTCGACGATCAGCAGCTTGAGCCTGACTTGGTCCGCATAATCGTTCATCGGATTAACCTCTCCTTGTCTGCTGCAAGCGATCGATTTCCCAGCGGCAGCGTCACGGTGATCGTCGTGCCCCCGTCGACGGCGCTGTCGACGGCCAGCCCATATTCCGCGCCGTAATACAAGCGAATCCGGCGATGAACGTTAAGTACGCCGATGCCGATTCCGTCCGCTTCCTCCATGCCGGACAACGCGCCGCGCAGCGTGGACAACCGGTCCGCGGACATGCCGACGCCGTTGTCCCTTACGGTCAGCGCCAGATCGCCGTTTCTCTCTTCCACCTCGATGTCGATCCGGCCTTGGCGTCCTTCCAGCGGGTGCAGGCCGTGGAACAGCGCGTTTTCCACGATCGGCTGGAGAATCAGCTTCAACACCTTGACCGCGCCCAGCCGCTCGCTCACGGGAGACACGGCGATCTCGAATCTGTTGTCGTACCTGACGGACTGAATGTATAAGTAATTTTTCGTATATTGCAGCTCGTCCTCCAGCGTGCGCTCCTCGCTGCGGCTGTCCAGACTGTACTTGAGCAGCCTGCACAGCACGTTGATCATCTCGTGAAGCTCCCGCTTGGGACTGAAATCGACCATCATATCGATCGTGTTCAGCGTGTTGTACAGAAAATGGGGATTGATCTGCGACAGCAGCGTCTGCATTTCCGATTTCCGCTTCGCTTCCTCCGTCGCCTGCAGATCGACGATCAGCGCCTTGATCGTGGCCGTCATCCGGTTGAACTGAACGGCCAGCTCGCCGAATTCGTCCTGCTGGCGAATGTGCAGCTTGCTGTCGAGATCCCCCTTGGACACCTTCCGGATGCCCTTGGTCAGCAGCATCACCGGACGCGTAAACCACCAGGACACCGCCACGTAGATGCACAGAAAACCGAGCGCGCCGAACAGCACGATGGCCCATGCGATCTGGCTCAGCGGCTCGAATCGCGATTCCAGCTTCTCCACGTCGCCGACGACAACGATTTTCCAGCCGAGATTCGCTTCCATCGTTCCGACGGAATGATAGATGCCTTCGCTGCGAAAATACGAAAGCGCCGAAGAGAGCGTCTGCACTTGTTCTTCGGAGATCAGCACCGGAGTCGTCACATTGATCGCCCCCATAAAATCGATCAGCCGATCCTCGCGGTCGTACAGCAGCGTCTGGGTTTCGTAGGCTCCGGCGAAGGCGGCGCTCCGCTCGAGGAACGCGGACAAATCGACGAGGAACGCCAAATAGCCGAGCCGTTGGCCGCCGGTGTCGAACACCGTCTTGGTCACGATGCTCGTCGGTCCGAACGTTCCGGAGCGCCCGATATCGGAGCGGATCGTATTGGACCATTCGAATACCCCGCGGCTCCGTTCGGCCTGCTCGTGGATCAGCGCCTCCTCCTTGGCGGAGAAATTGCCCCAGAACGTAATCGGGTAGCCGGTAATGTCTCCGTCCGCCGCAATGTACACGACGCCGCGCACGAAATCGGCCCGTATCATCGCGACCGTGCGCATAGCCTCGTACAGCCGGTCCCCCTGGCCGCCCTCCTGCTTGATGATCTCTTCCATTTCCAGCATGTTGTACGTAAGCTCGTTGTTATAGATGCCGATCAAATGCACCACCTGGTCGGACATGCCCGCCAGCGCTTCGTTCTGCGTCTCCCGCAGAAATTCGAGCGCGTAATCCTTGGCGATCTGCGTCACGATCAATACGAACAGGGTACCCGGGACTACCAGGAGCAAAATCAGCTTGTTGCGCGAACTCATCCGATACCCTCTCACCTAAGCTCGCCCCTTCTCTCCCTGCATACATAGAAGTATACTCACGAGCGCTTATACGTACAAGCGTTCGTGAGTATAGGACCGCGGACCCGTTCCGCAGGTTAAGGCTTGGCAACCTGAAGCTGCTCGGCCGCCTCGTCGATCAATTTCTGGCCGCCGGCCTTCTTCCACTCCTCCACGTAGCTGTCCCATTCGTCCAGCGAACGTTTGCCCAGCACGAAGGAAATCTCGTTCTTGTTCTGGAAATCGGTTATTTTCGTCGAGGTCGTGCCGTCCAGCGTAAGGTTCATATCGAAATTTTTGTAGCGGGGCATGGCGATGATTTCCTGATTGTATTTGCTGCCCAGCACGCCTACGGGTTCATCGTCGTACACCTGCCAGATGAGGCTGTAGCCGAAAAATTGCCAATCCGCCAGCGACTGATATTCCGGCTTCGCAAGCTGAACGTGGGTCGGCGCGATGGCGAATACGTTCGTGCCGTCTTCGTTCAGCTGCACTCTGGATTCTCCCGGATAAATTTCCGGACCGCCGCCCTGGGATACGGCCCAGTAATTGACGTTCGGATACATCATCGAATCGATCAGATGCGCCAGACGCTTGAGCTTGCCGGGATCGGCCGCCGCCTTCTTCGAGATGATGAAGATGCCTCCCGGATTGTCGCCCGGACCGTACATGCCGCCTTTGCCGTCATTGGACTTGAGCGGCTGGATCGGCGCCCACAGATTGACGGCGCTCGCGTCCTTCTTCTTCGCGTTGTACTGCTCGTCGATGATGTTCCAGCCCGGATACCAGACCATGCCGATCTGGTCGTTCAGGCTGTACGCCTTGAACGGCTCCCATCCGATCGTATACCAGTCCGGAGCCAGCAGCTTGTTGTCGTACAGCTTCTTCACGAACTCAAGGAAACGCTTGGTCGTGCCGTCCAGCATCGGATGATTAAGCTTGCCGTCGGCCACGTTCCAGCTCGGATGCCCGTACATCGCTTTAAGCGCGTCCATCATGCTCCAGCCGTTGCCCCCGCCGGCCGTAGCCATAAACCAGGTGTCGGGCTTGCCGTTCCCGTCGGGGTCCTGCTCGACCACCGCTTTGGCGTAAGCGAACAGTTCGTCCTCGTTGGTCGGCATGCTCATGCCCAGCTTCTCGAGCCAATCCTGACGAATGAAGTACCCCCAGTTGTTCGGGAAAACCGGGTACCGCGGAATGCCGATCATGTTGCCGTCAACGGTCGCCCAATTGGCGTAATCCTGCGTGACGTACTGCATCGTCTGCGGCATGTACGGCAAAATTTCCTTGGCATCGAGCAGCTGCCCGCTCTCGAAGAGGGAGCGCGCCACGTCCTTGTAGGAGAACATGACGAGATCGGGCTCCGAGCCGGAGGCGTACCGCACGCTGACGGCGTTCTTCAAATCCTCGCCGGTCATGCTCGAAAATTTGATCGAGACGTTGAATTGCTCCTCCAGATACGCTTTGATCGTATCCTCCGGCACCGGCTGGTTAAAGGCGCCGGCCACCATCAGATCCAGCTCGTATTTCTTGCCGAGATCGTCATACGCATAGCTGGAAGCGTCCACGGCCTTCGGCACCTCGGGGAACGCCGCCGGGAAAACCAGCTCTCCGATCGGCGATCCGTTATCGCCGGTATTCTCCGAAGCCGGGCTTGCTTGGCTCGTCTCCGACGCGCTCGACGCGTCGCCGCCGGCTGCCGTCCCGTTCTCCTTATTGCCCGACGAGCAAGCGCCAAGCGCCGCCGATAAAGCTATCAGCAACGCAATCGCCGCATAAGACCAATGTCCTCTCTTCATTCGTGTTTCCCCTTTCGAGCTCTGTTTTTTTATGTCAAGAAGCGCCTGAATCGCCTCCGAACACCGCGGTCAGCCTTTGACGGACCCCATGTACATGCCTTTGACGAAATGCTTCTGCAAAAACGGATAGACGCACAGCACCGGAATAATGCCGATGACAACCGCGGCCATCTTCAGCGTCTCCGTGCTGATCGACTGCGACGACTTGAGCACGGCGTTCATCGAATCTCCGCTGACGGAATCGATCGTCAACATGTTCTTGAGCACCATCTGCAGCGGATACATCTGCTTGTCGTTCAAATACAGCAGCGCGTCGAACCAGCTGTTCCAATGCGCGACCAGATTGAACAAGCCGATGGCCGCAAGCGCCGGCGCCGCAAGCGGGATGATGATCCGCAGCAGCATGCTCCATTCTCCCGCGCCGTCGATTTTGGCGGATTCGGTCAAGCCGTCCGGCAAGTTCTCGATAAAAATTTTGATCACGAGCAGACCGAAGCTGTCGACCATGATCGGGAGGATCAGCGACCAGTAGGAATCGATGAGCCCCAAATTTTTGATCACGAGATAGGTCGGAATCAACCCTCCGCTAAACAGAATCGTCGCGAGGATGAAGAACAGGAAGATGCCGCGGCCGGGCAGCGTCCGCTGCGCCAGCACGTAAGCGCCGATCGTCGTCAGCAGCAGCGTCAGCAGCGGTCCGACGACAGCTCTCCCCGTGGACACGACGAAGGCGTTCCAGATGACCGAGGAGGCCAGCAGCCGCTTGTAGGCTTCCAGCGTCGGCTCCAGCGGAATGATGACGAAGTAGTTGCGCGCGATCATCTCCGCCTTCGTCGTCAGCGACATCCCGATGACGTAGAGCAGCGGGAAGACGGCGGATATCGCCACGCCGATTACGATGAGGTGTATGACGATCTGATAGGTTCGCTCGCTCGCCGATTTGTAATGCACTTGACCCCTCCTCTACCAGATGCCCCGGCCGGTAAAACGTTTGGCCAGACTGTTGCTGATCACGATCACGACCATGCCGATGAACGATTGGAAGATGCCGACCGCCGTGCCGATGCTGAATTGCAGCCTGCCCAGCCCTTCGCGGTACACCCAGGTCTCGATGACGTCCGCCGTATCCAGAACGGCCTTGTTATAGAAGAGCAAAATTTGCTCGCCCCCTGCGAACAGGATGTTGCCGAGACTGAGGCAGAGCACGAAGGTGATGACCGGCAGGATGCCCGGCAGCGTAATCGAGACAATGCGTCTCAGCGGACCGGCGCCGTCGATTCTGGCCGCCTCGTACAGCTGCGGATCGACCGTGCTGAGCGCCGCCAGGTAGATAATCGTGCTCCAGCCGATTTCCTTCCATAACGCGGAGCCGACCAGGATCGGACGAAACCAGCCCTCGGAGAGAAAAAATTCGTAGCGCTCCAGCCCGAACTTCTCCAGCACGTTATTGACGAATCCCGAGCCGGTGGAGAAGAAAGCGAATACGATTCCGAATATAATGACCCAGGAGAAAAAGTGCGGAATGTACACGGCGCTCTGCAGCCACTTCTTGAGCCGTTTGGAGGCCAGGTCGTGGAACATGATCGCCAGTAGAATCGGCGGCACGAAGCCGACGATCAGCCGCAGCAGGCTGATTTCCACCGTGTTCTTCAGGACGTTCACGATCTCCGGGTCGTCGAACATGACATTGAAATTGGCCCATCCGACCCATTCGCTGTCGAAGACGCTCATGCCAAGCCGCAAGTCCTTGAAGGCGACGATCCAGGCAAGGGCGATCGGCCAATATCTGAAAATCACATAATATGCGGCGACCGGCAAAAACATCAGGTACAGGGTGCGGTGCTTAACGATGCTTTGCAGCAAGGTTTTGTCGGCGACGACGCCTCCCCCGCCCCCGGCCTTGGCGCCGGACTGCCATTTTCGGGCCACGATATCTCCCCCTTCTCTGGCTGTAATAGCGTTTACATGGCCTATTATAGCAAGGACTTTGCGCGCGCAAGTGGACTCTGCGACTGTAAATGTACACTCCTCGACTGTAATGCGGCCTTCGTTGGGAAGAGAAACGAAAAAAGGACCTTTCACCAGGTTTGGTTTGCCTGGGAAAGGTCCTTCGCCGTTTCGAAACTGTTGGTCAGATCGCCGCTAGGGCGTGTGTGCATACTCCGAGGATCGCAGATGTTGCCGAATTTTCGTTCCATGCAAGGAACTTTTGTGAAGGCGTACCGGGGGTACGTCAAGCAAAAGGGTCGATGCAGGGGGCGAAAAGGCGGTGATAGATGCCCCTGAGCGGGTTTGCATACACGCCTTAGGGGGCTCTGCATGCTTAATACACAGAGAGCGTATCATGGAATATCAAACCCTTCTACAGGATCCATAGGTTTGAAATATCCCTTTATACAATTCGGATTTATGACGCAAACTTGGATATGATTCTTTTCCTTGAAGCCCGCTCCAGGATAAAGTTCCCTTCCCTCGAAGAATACTCCTCGAACCGAGTCATACGGTTTTTGTCCAGTTTCTTTATTGTACTCATGTACGGCTTGGATCACGGCACAGTCCAAATAACGCCGTAACAGATCCTTACTTTCATTACCGAGTCCGTACTTATTTTCAGGCATTGGAGTGCCTAGATTTTTGAATTTCATTTTTAATATTTCGTAGCCCCGCCCTAAAACATCTAAGGAACTTTGCTCTAATAAATTCAAGCAATGACCTAAATCAATGATTGCGCCGAGGGATGCAGGCTCTCTGATCGGCTTTCTTGATCGATTCGGGTAATCCTTTAGCATTTGAGCGTAATCAATGGCGCGTTGAGGATTGTTTTCCCAAAAATAAATGCCGGGCCCCAGCCAGTCATAATCGTTATCACTGAAACGCATATTATCCTCGTGAAGCAATATTCTCTCAGCGACAGCTTTATCGCAACCATGAAAACCGAGTATAAAATTAGGAAGATTGGAATACATCATTTTTCTTGATATTGTGGCGTAAGCTTGCCATCCTTATCCACGATGCCTGCCTTTTGTAAGAAGTCCAAAGACTCCCTGCGAGGCTCCGCACTAATTTTTTTAATGTACTCATCCATATCGCAGATGTACTTTTTCATTTCGGTTGTTGTCATGCTATCCACCTCACAAGAAGGAGCGTTTTCTTATTAATATCTATTGTAACATAAAAAGAAAATATCCATCTATGGGCTTCAGGATTAGAATACCCATCATGAGAAAATAAATTGCGCTGCCGATCAGACTGCGTAGGCGCTGCCGCTGACCGCAAATAGAAAGATATTGCGGCCCTTTATTTCGTTCCCGGTTACATGGGCTGTGCCGTAGGCCGGATCACGATCTCGCTCACGGACGTATCGTCGGGCTGATCGATGGCGTATGCGATCGCCTTGGCGATGCGATCGGGCGGAATGCTCATGCCGCGGAGCATCTCGCCCATCTGCTTGACTTCGGGGCTGCTGACGGTATTCATCAGCTCCGTCTCGGTCATTCCCGGGGCGATGATCGTCGTTCGGATTCCGGTCTCCGGCGACTCTTCCTGACGCAGTCCCTCCGTAATCGCTCGAACCGCGAATTTGGTCGCGCTGTAGACCGCCGATGTCGGACTGACGACATGACCCGCGACCGAGGATACGTTAACGATATGCCCCGACCTCTGGTCCCGCATGACCGGCAGCACGGCGGCAATGCCGTAAAGTACGCCCTTCACGTTCACGTCGATCATGCGCTCCCACTCGTCCACGCGCAGCTCCCGGAGCTTCGAAACCGGCATAATCCCGGCATTGTTCACCAGGACGTCTACCCGGCCGTAACGTTCGACCGCATGCCGGACCAGCATGTTCATTTCTTCGGAAGAAGCAACGTTTGCTTGAAAGTAGTCCGCTTCTCCGCCGGCCCGACGAATGTCGGCCGCAATCTGCCGCAAGCGATCTTCTCTTCTCGCCGCCAATACCACCGCGGCTCCATTAGACGCCAACAGCTTTGCGGTCGCTTCCCCGATTCCGCTCGAGGCCCCCGTAATAATAACGACTTTCGATGCGCGCTGCTCCATTGCAATCCGCTCCCTGCTTTTAATATTTACGCTAAAACCAACATGCGTTGATTAAATAACATGCGTTGAATATAATTATAGGGAGCCCGGAACGGAGTTCAATCGTTAATCCGAGCGCATCTGTGGTCTAATCAACAGCCCGTGCGAATTTGTTGAAAAAAAAGGGGATGCGAAGCATGGGAACCGCCGCGAAAGTCGACCGGCGCGTCTTGAAGACGAAAGAAGCGATCACGAAGGCCTTTCTGGAATTGTTCACGATCAAAAATCTCGAGCAGATCACGATCAACGATATCGCGGATTTGGCCAATGTGAACCGGGGAACGGTCTATTTGCATTACAGCGACAAATATGACTTGCTCGACAAGCTGATCGAAGATCATCTGAACAAGCTGATTTCCTTCTGTGACCCCGGCGGGGATACGCCGTTAACCGGCGAACTGCTGCCGGTATTTCTGTACATTCAGGACCACTTTCTTTTCTTCAACGCCATGCTGTCCACGATTCGGGCCGCCGTGTTTCGGAGCCGCCTGATGGAATTCGTATCGGTCAACGTCAAGGAGAAGCTGGAGCGCCGCGGCTCCCGATCGGAGCTGGACGACGAATTAAACGCGCAGTTCATGGCTTCGGCGTTCGTCGGCATCGTGGAGTGGTGGATACAGCACGGCATGCCGCATCCGCCCGAGTATATGGCGAAACAGCTGCAAAACCTGTTCGTTAAAAACGATGTGTATCCCTGAACCGCATATTTTGTTTACGACCGGCAAGAGCGCTCGCTCTGCCGGTCGTTTTTGCGATTCGATGAAGACATGCCCGGAACGAATCCGCCGCTTACCCTTTGAGGCCCGTCGTGGAGATGCCCTCCACGAAATGCTTCTGCGCCATGAAGAAGATGAGCACGCAGGGCAGCATCGTCAGCAGCGACATCGCCATAATTTGATTCCATTGGATGTCCCCGCTGCTGTCGATCGCCATGCGCAGCCCGAGCTGCGCCGTGAATTTGCTGACGCTGTTAATGTAAATCAGCGAGTTGAAGAAATCGTTCCACAGCCAGATGAACTGGAGGATGCCGACGGAGAACAGCGCCGGTCCGCTGAGCGGAACCAGCACCCGCAGCAGAATGCCCGCGGAGCCGCAGCCGTCGATCTTCGCCGACTCGTCCAGGTCCTTGGGAAGGCCGCGCATGAACTGGACCATCATAAAGATGAAGAACGAGTACGTTCCCAGGAAAGCCGGTACGATAAACGGCCAGTACGAGTCGAGCCAGCCGAGCTGCTTGAACAGCAAATACTTCGGAATGATGACGACCGCCTGCGGAAGCATCAACGTCGCGATGACAAGCGCGAACAGCTGCTTTTTCAACGCAAAATCGAACCGGGTAAAGCCGTAAGCCACAACCGTGCTGGACACCAGCGTGCCCAGAACCGTAGGCGCCACCAGCAGGAAAGAATTGATCAGGAACGTCCCGAAGGTTAGCTGGCCGGTCCCCTTCCAGCCCTCGACGAAGCCGTCCCAACGGAATTCCGCGGGAATCAGCGAGAGCGAAGCGTAAATATCGGCGTTGCTGCGGAACGAGGCCGACACGACCCATAGCAGCGGATACACCATTACCAAGCCGAACAAGATCATCAATACGTAAGAAGGCGTCTTCGTCCACGTTTTCGCCGTCATTTTTCACCATCCCCGTAATAGACCCAGCGCGACGACGACTTGAAGATGAGCAGCGTGACCAGCATGATGATCGCGAACAGCACCCAGGACTGGGCCGAAGCGTAGCCCATTTTGAAAAACTGGAAGCCGTTCTGGTAGATCATCAGTCCGTACAGGTAGGTAGACTTCAAAGGCCCGCCGTTCGTAATGACCATGGCCGCCGTGAAATCCTGGAAGGCGTTGACCATCTGCATGATGACGTTGAAGAAGACGATCGGCGTCAGCATCGGCAGCGTAATCCGGAAAAACATGCGCACGCGCGACGCTCCGTCGATCTGCCCCGCTTCGTACAGCTCCGCGGGAATCTGCTTTAATCCGGCAAGGAACAGCACCATCGAGGAGCCGAACTGCCATACGGTCAGCAAGCTGATCGTATACAGCGCGAGTCCCGGACTGCCCAGCCAATCGAACTTGGGCAGATACAGCGCCTGCAGGAACGTATTGACCATACCCTCGCTGGAAAACAAGTAGCGCCATAGCAGCGCGATCGCTACGCTGCCTCCCATGATGGAAGGCAGGTAATAGACCGTACGGAAGAAATGAATGCCCCGCAGCTTCCGATTAAGCAGCATCGCCACCAGCAGCGCAAAGATCAGCTTGGCCGGCACGGCGATCAGCACGTAGATCAGGGTCACCTTCAGCGCCTGGAAGAACAGATCGTCGTCGGCGAACATTTTGCGGTAATTATCCAGCCCGACAAAATTCGGCGACTTGAACATATTGAGATCGGTAAACGAGTACGCGAACGACGAGAGAAAAGGGTACAGCTCGAACAGAAGAAACCCGAGCAGCCACGGAGCGATGTAGAGAAATCCGACCCAGCTGCCCTTCGGACGCCTTGGCCTTGCGGATGAAGCAGGCAGCGGTTTGACGGATACGGCGGCTGTTTTCATGCCTGCGTTCCTCCCTTGCGAATAATCGGTCGAATCGTACAGTTCGGTTTATTGCGATGCCTTCAGCTCTTCCAGCTTCTTGCCCAGCTTGGCGACGGTCTGTTCCGCCGCTTCCGCCGCCGTAAGCTTCCCGTAGCCGAGCTGCTCGACGAGATCGGTGCGGATCGTGGCCAATTCCGCGTTGCGCACGATGCCGTTAACCGGACCGCCGCTCTGCTCGACCGCGATCTCCGTGCCTTCCGCGATCAGCGGGTCCAGCTTGCCGGCGGCCTTCAGCGCTTCCACGGCCGCGGAGGAGGCCGGCGTTCCCCGGGCATCGCCCAGCAGGGCCGCCGCTTCCGGATCGTTCAGCAGCCAATTCATCAGCTCGGCGGCTTCCTCGGGGTGCTGCGAGCTGCGGGCAATCGCATAGATTTGCGAAGGACGAACCTCAGAGGCCGTGTTCTTGGCATCCTTGGCGATTACGATCGGCAGCACGCCGACCTCGAACGCGACGCCGTTGCTGGCCGCGGGAATGACCGACGGATAGCTGATCGTCATGCCCAGATGGCCCTGCAGCCATTTCGGATTCGTTTCTTCTTTATTGATATAGAGCGAGGATTCCGAGAACGGCTGGATGACGTGAGCGTCCAGCAGCTTCTGGATATAAGCGTAAGCCTCTTCCGCCAGAACCGCGTCGAAGCCGAGCGCGTAATCTTCGCCGATGAACTGGCTGCCGGTCTTCTGCGTGATGTAGATGCGGGCCAGCTCGGCCACCCATTCCGGCGCGATGTTGAGCAGATAATCCTCGCCGCCGCTTTCCGCGTAGACCTTCTCCCCGTACGTCAGCAGGTTGTCCCAGTCGAAGCGAACGTCCTCGGGAATGCCGTATTTGCCGAACAAGTCCTTGTTGTAGAACATAATCGTTCCGTTTAATCCGGTCGGCAGGCCGAGCAGCTTGCCGTCGATCGTGCTGTAGTCGGCCAGAAACTTGGCGTCGAACGTCGACGTGTCGATCCGGTCGCCCATGCCGCTCAGATCGGCGAACATCTCGCCCTGCGCGCTCAGATCGTAGAGCCAGGGCTGGTCGACCTGGATCAGATCGGGCGCGGTTTGACCCGCCAGCTGCGTCTTGAGCTTCTGCTCGTATCCGTCGAAACCGCCGTATTCCGCCTCCACCTTGACGTTCGGATGAAGCTCCATGTATTTGTCCAGCGCCTCCAGCGTCGCCTTGTGCCGGCTGTCTCCGCCCCACCAGGAGAAACGAAGCGTGACATTTTCCTTAACCGTTTCCTTGGCCCCTTCCGACGATGCCGCCGGCTTGGACGCTTCGGAATTCGTCGTTCCCGAATTTGCCGTCCCCGAGCCGCCCGAACCGCAGGCCGCCAACAGACCCGATACCAACAGGACCGAGCCTGCCGCTGCCGCGAGCTTTCTAAATTTCATACGACCATCCCCCAACGTGATTTGATAAGCGAAGTCAGCTTAACTGTACCAATGGACGCGAACCTTTTAAATGCACCGGACCTTCGATTTCCGGTCGCCGGTTTATGGGATTTTAAGCGTTTTATCCGAAAAGGGATGCTCGTTTCAGATAAGGTGTGCCGATTCCAGAGCCGCGGATGAGCCAACGGCGCAAATGTGCTATATTTTAGGCATGATTCGATTGACGAGGCGAGGAGACTGCATCATGTATCAATTGCTCGTGGTAGACGACGAATTCGAAATTCGCAACGGGATCAGCCACTATTTTCCGTGGTCCGAGCTTGGATTCGTCGTGGCGGGAGAAGCGGAGAACGGCAAGGACGCGCTGGATTTCATCCGCGACCATCCGGTGGACGCCGTGCTCTGCGACATCAAGATGCCGCTCATGTCCGGCCTGGAATTCGCCAAAGCGCTGCACGAGCGCAAGCATGCGGCCAAGGTCGTCTTCCTGACGGGCTACAAGGATTTCGAGCTGGTGAAGGAAGCCCTCGTATACGGAGCCAGAAACTATATCGTGAAGCCGACCAAGTATCAGGAGCTGGCCAATGTGTTTCATAAAATAAAGGAAGAGCTGGACGAGGAAGGCCGCGCCGGCCGGAACGGGGAGCGAACGGGAGATTACCTGATCTCCCAGATCAAGGACTTTGTCGCGGAGCATTACAAAACCGTTCAGCTCAAGGACGTGGCGGAAGTCGTGCATATGAATCCGTACTACCTCAGCACGCTGTTCAAGAAGAAAACCGGCCAGCCGTTCTCCGATTACGTCCTGTCGGTCAAGATGGAGACGGCCGCCAAGCATTTGCGGAACCCCGCCAACAAAACGTACGAGGTCAGCGAATGGGTCGGCTACAGCAATCCGAAAAATTTTTCCAACGCTTTTAAAGCCTACTTCGGCAAAAGCCCGAGGCAGTTCCGGGGCGGGGAATAGAAAGGGCGTTCGATCGCGTGAAGCGCAACGATAAGGCGAGGAGCCTTGTATTCTTCATCGTTCCTCTCATGGTTCCCATCCTGCTGCTCGGCTCGTTCTCCATCCTGCTGACGCAGCGCTACATCGTCCGGGATCTCGACCAGAAAAACGCGGGCATGCTGTCCCAGGCGAAGGACAATATCGCCATCATGCTCAACGAAATGGACACGCTGTCCATCAGCTATCAGACGATCGCGGACATCTCCGTGCCGCTCAAGTCGATTCTCGATTCGGAGAAGCTGACCTACGAGCAGGTGAAAGCGCTCGATATTATTAGCAGCTATATCAAATCTCCCGCCAACGCGAGGCCGTACATCGATTCCATCTACGTCTATTACAACAATCCCTATCGGCATATTCTGACCTCTACGGACGGCTTGACCAAGCTGGAGCGTTTTCCGGACAAAAGCTGGTTCGATCGTTACCTGGAGCACGGGGAAGGCGATTCCTGGCTGGAACGGAGAAGCATCAACCGCTTCGACATCGGCGACAAGCCCGTCATTACGCTCTATCGCAAGCTGTATACGCCCGGAGCCGCCCGGGCGACCGGGGTGCTCGTGCTGAATCTCGATCCCGCCTACGTCAACGGCATGCTGCGGGAAATTGCCCTGTATCCGGAGCAGAAGCTGCTCGTGCTCGACGGCAATCGGACGCTTCTGTTCTCGGCCAATCTCGGCGATACCGGCATTTCCGAAGACGATCTCGCGGCGATCGTCCGCTCGCGGGAGCATCGCATGACGCTGGACATCGACGGCAAAAGCCATGTCGTCACGCGCCTGTCCTCGGACCGGCACGGACTGGAGCTCGTCTCCGCCGTCCCCCGGAAGGTGCTGTACAGCGTTCCGAATTTGCTCGGCAACGTGACGCTCGCGCTGCTCGCCATCTCGTTCGTCCTCGGCGTCCTGATCAGCTACAGCCTGACGAAGCGCAACCGGCGCAATCTGAAGGCCATCGTCTCGTTGATCAAAGCGGCGCAGAACGGGCAGGCGCTGCCGGAGATGAACGTGCGGGTCTCGGACGAATACGGCTTTATTTTGCAAAATATGATCAAAACGTTCCTCGAGCAAAGCTATCTGAAGACGCATCTGTCCGAACGCACCTACCGCTTGAAATACATGGAGATGCTGGCGCTGCAGGTCCAGATCAATCCGCATTTTCTGTACAACACGCTCGAAATCATTTATTGGAAAACGCTCGGCCTGACGGGGCGCCCCAACGAGGCCAGCCAGATGATCGAGCATCTGAGCGATATTCTTAAATTTTCGCTGAGCAGCCCCCAAAGCACCGTCGTGCTGGACAAGGAGCTGGAATTCACCAAAATTTATTTGGAGATTCAGAAAATCCGCAACAAGGACAAATTCGAGATGGCGTGGGAGGTCGAACCGAACGTGCTGCATCTCCCCGTTCTCAAGCTGATTCTCCAGCCGATCGTCGAAAACAGCATCGAGCACGGAATCAAGCTTGCGCGAAGGAAAGGCTGCATCAAAATCAAAATCCGCCAAATCGGCCCCAAGCTGCGGATCGGCATCGTCGATAACGGGATCGGCATGCCCCGGGAACGATTGACGGAGGTTAACGAGAAGCTGCGCAGCTACGATCCGGCCTTCTCGGATCGGGACCTGTCGGCCTCCGACCGCAAAATGGAAAGCATCGGCCTGTACAATACGCACAAGCGGCTGCAGCTCCATTACGGCGACGCTTACGGAATCCGGATCGTCGGCAAATCCGGCTGGGGGACCAAGGTGGAGATTACGCTGCCGGCGGGATCGGCGGCGCCGCAAGATCAGCTGCTGCCCCCTTCCGCTTGAATGAATCGGGACCGCTTGGCGATAGGCGCGCAAGCGGTCCCGTTCTGTTACAGGCAGGCGTATACGAGGTTTTTCAGGCGCGGATGCACGTAAGGCTCCTGGCTGTTCAGCAGGTGCTGCGCGTACATGACGGTCACCTGCTCGTTCGGATCGACGACGGCCAGGCAGCCGGCGGCGCCGGCCCAGCCGAATTCGCCGAGCGGGCTTAACGCTCCGCTTTCCGCCTTGGAGATATGCGTTCTGACGCCCAATCCGTAGCCGTAGCCCTTCAGCTGTTCCCAGGAAAAATCCTCGCGCATGCGCCCCGTCAGCACATCCGTCCGCATCAGATCGACGGTTGCCGGCGCCAGAATGCGCACTCCGTCCGGGCTTGTTCCGCGGTTGGTCAGCGCGTTCAGGAACAGCGAATAATCGCTTACCGTCGACAGCAGTCCCGCCCCGCCGCTCTCGAATGCCGTGCCGAGCCGGTAACCGTTCCCGTCCTTGCGCACAGCTTGGCCTAACGCATCGTTATATTCATACTGCGGAGCCAATCGGCTTCTCTGCTCCTCCGACAAGTCGAAGACGGTGTCGCGCATGCCGAGAGGTCCGGTGATCTCGTCCCGGATATAAGCGCCGAAGCGCCTGCCGTCCACGGCCTCGACGAGGGCCCCGAGAACGTCGTGGCACAGGCTGTAATTCCAGCGGGTGCCCGGCTCGAACAGCAGCGGTTCCTTGGCCAGCGCCTCCGCGAACGCCCGCGTCGGCACTTGGCCGTTCGTGCGCTGCACGGCTTCCTGCAGGGAGGGCGAGGCGGTATCGTAGGAGAAACCCGCCGTCATCGCGAACAGATCGCGTACCGTGATCGGCCTTTGCGCCCGCTCGAGCGCGACTTCGCCGCCTGGAAGCCGCTTTTGCACGTTCATCTCCGCGTATTCCGGCAAATATTCCCCCAACGGATCGTTCAGCAGAATCAGACCTTGCTCCACGAGCCGGAGCGCGGCGACGCAGGTCATCACCTTCGTCATGGAATACAGATTGATCATTTTGCCTTCCTCGATCGGCGTGCCCGCCTCCAGGTCGAGATAACCGCTCCGGTAACGGAACACGGGACGATTGCGGTGAATGACCAGCACCTCCGCCCACGGAATGCGCCAAGCCGTCATGCGATCGATAAATTGAGCCAAGGGTTTGAAGTCCATAATCGCCATCCTTTAGTTGTGCTTGCTCTCTATATTCGATATTCGTCAAGCCGGTCCCGGAATCCTTCCGCCGCGCGGGCTGCTGCGAAGGATCGGCCTTTGTCCGGGGATAGCGCTCCACGAGCGGGCGGATTGCGGGGGATTCGCCAAATTCGTCATGGCCCGCCTCGAAAACGCAAGCAGCGGTCTTGATCGCCGTCCGTCCCCGGCCTATAATGGAAGCGACTTATCGCCGGGCTCGACCGGCTGTGATCGGCAATCGCCCGGCGCATCGAGCCGCCGGACTTTACGACGCAAGGAGACGATCGATCGGGATGACCGTATACAAGCCTCCGCTCCCCGCCGCGCGCAATCGCTACAAGGGTTCGTCCGAGCTGCGGGAAGAGCTTCCTTTTCCCTACGAATTCGACAATCTCTCCTACCTCGGCATTCAAGCGCTGAGCGCCTGGCAGGTGGACCGGCACATTCACGAGCATTTCGAGCTGTGTTATGTGGATGAAGGACAGGGCTGGTTTTCGATCGACGGAGATTTGTACCGCGTGGGCCAGGGGGACCTGTTTCTGACGAAGCCGGGAGAATGCCACCAGGGCGCTTCGCTGGGAGAAACTTACCGGCTGTACTACACCGGCTTTCTATTGACGAAAAGCCCCAAGCTGGAAAAGGATTATTATCGGCTGGGGCGCGGCCGCACCGTGCGCGATCCGAGCGGACGGGTCAAGCGGCTGTTCGACGCCCTCTTCTCCGAAATCGAGGAAGCCGGGCCGCATTCGGCGCTTATGGCGGAAAGCCTGTTCCACCAACTGCTCGTCCGCGTTATCCGCCTCTATCGCGACGCCGGCCTTCCGGACGGCGATCCGGAAGCGGGCCCGCTCGCTCCGGCGATGAAGGAGCTGCTTCATTCGCTTCACGAGCATGCCGGCATCGGCGTCAACGCCGCGGACCTGGCGAAGGCGCACCATCTCAGCCGGACGCATCTGGAACGGGAGTTCAAGCGGGCGTTCGGCATGCCGCTCGGCAAGTACATTCGCACGCTGTGTACGGACCGCGCCAAATATTGGCTGACGGAAACCGACGATACGATTACCGCGATCGCGGAACGGCTCGGCTTCTCGTCGCTTCATTCCTTCAGCGTGTTCTTCAAGCGCCGGACGGGGATTTCTCCGTACGCCTACCGCCGTCCTTCCTTGGAAAAAGACGAAAAACGTTAACTTCTCGCGGAAGCCGGACAAAGCCGCCGGCGGCAGCCCGCGTTATGATGAAGGCAGCGCATGAGGCAATCGCGCGGCAATCATTCAAGCGGGAGGAAACGGAAATGACGAATCTGAACAAAGTACTGCCGACCGAGGCGGACATCGCCTTTTTCGAGCGGAACGGCTACTGGGTCGCGCCGCAGCTTATCGACGAGGCCCGGCTGGAACGGCTTCGCGAGCACATGGAACGGGTTTATGCCGGTCAATTCGCGACGGGGCGCGCGCCCTACAGCGGTTATTGGACCCCCGAGCAGGGCAACGGACTGCGCAAAACCGACAACTCCCATTGGGCGGATCCGGAGCTTCGTTCGCTGGCCGTCGATCCGGTCATCGGCGAGATCGGCTGTCGGCTGATGAAGGCCGCCTCCATTCGCCTCTGGCACGACCAGCTGCTGTTCAAGCCCGGCAACCCCGACCGCAGGGCGGGCGGCAATGTGGGCTGGCATCAGGATTACGCGTACTGGCAGTGCGCGGCCGAGCCGTCGCTCGTCACCGCGTGGGTCGCTTTCGACGACGTAAGCCTGGACAACGGCTGCATGCAGGTCGTTCCCCGGAGCCATCGGTGGGGCCTGGTCAACGTGAACGATTTCTTCGAGCAGGATATGGAGAAGCAGCGTCAGGGGATGGCTATTCCCGACGGCGACGCGTTCGAGCCGGTGCCGCTTGTCATGAAAGCCGGCCAGGTGAGCTTCCATCACGCGCTAACCATACACGGCAGCGGACCGAACACGACGACCAACCCCCGCCGCTCGCTGGCCGTCCATCTGATGACCGGGGATACCCGTTACAAAGCCGGCACGCGCGGCGACGGCCATATGAACGTAGGCCTGCTGGGCGGCCGCGACGGCGACTTGTTCGCGGGCGAAAATTTTCCCGAGCTGTTCCGGGCTAACTGAGGCCGGGCGCGCTGCGTTCACGGATTAAAAGCGAAGGGCCGTCCTCTGGAGGCCGCGGAGGCTTACGCCAGCCGCGTCTCAAGGACGGCCCTTCGCTATTGCTTCTACTCTCCGCCGGCGCCTTCTGCGGCCAACGTCTTCGCGGCGTCTTTATCCGTCAGGATGGCCGCATTGTGCGCTTGGGCGAATTCGTTCGGCGTAATCTCCTTGCCGAACAGCGCCTGGATCTCGTTCAGATGAACTTCGGCGGCGTTCGAGGCCATCTGCACGTCGGCAAACAGCGTAAACCTCGTCGCGCTGTTCACTTCGTCGAGCAGGTCAACGTACAGCTGCGGAAGCTCGACTTGCGACGTGTTCACCTTCGTAGCCGGAATGACGCCTGCCCCGGTTACGGATTCTTCGCCCCAGCGCTTCACGAAATAACTGACGAACTTTTTCGCTTCCTCTTTGACCGGCGAATTCTCGGCGACGAACAGGCCGACGCCCGGACCGCCTACCCAGCTGTCGATATGGCTCTTGCCGCCGTCGATAGTCGGGAATTTGAAGAAACCGATGTTGTCGCGCAGCGATTGCTGGACGTCCTGGTTGGTCGTATAGTTCGGAAGCTCCCATGTTCCGATCAGATACATGGCCGCCCCGCCCAAAGCGAAATCGACTTTGACCTCGTCGTTCGACAGGCCGTTGAAGCCTTTGTTAAAGGCGTTCATATCCACCAGATCCTGAACCCGCTTCGCCGCTTCGACAAGCCCCGAATCGGTGAAGGAGCCCGTGCCCTGAATCGCGTCCGCAAGCGTCTGGGCGCCGGCGATGCGGTCGGCCAAATACATGTACCACAGCGAACCCGTCCAGCGATCCTTGTTGCCCAGAGCGATCGGCTCTACGCCGTTGGCCGCAAGCGTCCTCACGATCTGCAGAAACTCGTCGTAAGTCGTGGGGATCTGCAAGCCGTATTGCGCGAATATTTTTTTGTTGTAGTAGATCGGAGCGATATTGAACTCCAGCGGCAGCGCGTAAATATGATCGTCCACCGTATACGCTTCCAAAGTTCCCGCAACGAACGAATCCTTCAGGCCGTTCTGCAGCACTTCGTCGAGCGGCGTGAACAACCTGCCCTCGACGAATGGCTGAAGATATCCGGCCGCCCACGTCATGCCGACATCCGGCAGCTCGTTGACGGCGGAAATCACTTTGATCTTGGCTTTATACCGTTCATTATCAAGCACTTCCTGCTTGATGGTGACGTTGGGATTCTCCGCCTGATACTCTGCGATAATTTCGTTCACGACCTGGTGTTGGCCCGGTGCGCCCGCTCCCGGCCACAGGTGCATCATATTGATGGTCACCTTCTCGTCCCCCGCCGCGTACGGAACGTGATCGTTCGTCTTTTTCCCGCAACCGGACGCCACCAGGGCCAGACCAACCGCAAGTGCCATTAGCGCTCGAATTTTTGTATGCACGTTCGTATCCTCCACCAAACGTCGTGCCAATTCCGCAGAATGCTTGGACGATTACTCTTTCACTCCGCCAAGCGCCACGCCCGCGATAATATATCTCGACAACAGGAAGTATATCACAAACAGCGGCAGCGTGGTCAGCGCCAGTCCCAAATAAATCGAACCGAACTCCGTCTTGTAAATATCGCCTTTCAGCAAGCTGACCATAACCGGCAGCGTATATTTGTCCTTCTGCGTCAGAAGGATGAGCGGCATAAACAGGTTGTTCCAGTTGGCCACGAAGGCGAAGATCGCCTGCGTCGCCACCGCCGGAATCATGATCGGCATCACGATCCGGTTAAAGGTATGGAATTCGCCCGATCCGTCGATTCTCGCCGCCTCCACCATCTCGATCGACAGCGTGGCGAGCAGGTACTGCCGCATGAAGAACACCACCGCCGGGGCCGCGATCGCCGGCAGAATCAACGGCAGGAAATTGTTCGTCCAGTGCAATTGGTACATGAACTGGTAGAAGCCGATAGCGCTGGCTTGCGCCGGGATCATCATGACGCACATGATAAACGTGAAGAACGACTGGCGCATCTTCCAATTGTATACCGTGAGCCCGTAAGCGGTCAGAGACGAGAAATAAACCGTTAACACGGTCGCGGCGCCGGAGATGATCAGCGAGTTAAAAAATCCCTGAATGGGATCGAAGCTCTTGTCCATCAACACTTTCCAGTTGGTTGCCAAGTGCGACGAAGGAAGCAGGGAGAGACCGCTTTGGATTTCCGGCGTGGAACGCGTCGCGTTTACGAACATAATCCAGAACGGCATAATGCTGAGCAGCGCCAGAAAAATAAGCACGATGTAAATAATCGTCTTGTTGACGCCCCTGACGACGCTCCCGCTCTCCTTCCTTGCGTTGGCGTTCAGGGAGACGGTTCCGTTTCTTTCCACATTGGCCACGAATTACGCCCCCCTTGCCGCTGCTTTTGCAGCTTTTCTGATCTTCTTTTCCTGCTTCCTGATCAGGCCCGCGTCGCGGTCGCGCATCGCGTAAAACATAATTGCGGACAGCACCGCCGCGATCAGGAACATGATCATGCTTGCCGCCGCCGCGCGGTTGTACAGGTAGCTGCCCTTGAACGCCTGTCCGTAGATGAACACGGACGTTGTCAGCGTGGCGTTGTCGGGGCCTCCGCCCGGAGCGATGAACAGCTGCGGAATATCGAACATTTGCAAGCCGCCGATCATCGACACGATCATAACGTACAGAAGGATCGTGCGAAGGCTCGGCAGCGTGATGCGGAAGAACGTCTGAAACCCGTTCGCCCCGTCAATCGCCGCAGACTCGAAGAGCGCGGGATTGATCCCCATCACGCCCGCGACAAGAACAATCATCGTATTGCCGTACCACATCCAGAATTGGATGAACGACACGATGCCGCGCGCCGTCGTCTTGTCCTGCAGGAAGAAGATCGGCCCGTCGGACCAGCCCATCAATTCGAACAAGCTGTTCACAGGCCCCATCGGGTAAGCGAACAACGTGCTGAAAAGCACGGCGATCGTGCTCGCCGTGATAATATTCGGCATATAGAGCAAAACTTTAAACGCGCCCTGTCCCCGAATCCGGAGACGCTGGTTCGTAAACCAGGCGGCCAGCAAAAGCGCGAGAGCGATCTGAGGAATGAAGTTCACGATCCAGAGCAGCGCGGTGTTCGACAGCGACGTCCGGAAAGCGACATTATGGTAAATCAGATCCGTGAAGTTCTTGAACGGATTGTCCAGAATCTGAATCGGCTTGGGTATCAATCCTTGCAAATTAGTGAACCCGATTGCTGCGGTGTATAAAATGGGATACAGCGAGAAAACCAGGAACGCAAATATGAACGGAAGACTGAAAATATAGCCGTATTTCGAATAGTTGACTCCTTTGCGCCGCATGACTCTCACCCCATCGATTAATATGAAGGGGCGGGAAATTTCACCCGCCCCTTCGGCGCTTTGTTATTCGCTGTCGATATCCAATTCGTCTTTGACCCGTTGCTTGAAGTCCGAGATCGCTTGGTCGCGGGACTTGTTGCCCGCGGTATATTCGCGTACTTGATCGCGCCAGATGCTATTAATCGATTCGTCGAATTGAGTCAAGTTTTTGCCGGAAGCGTTGGCGTTGGCCGGAACGAACACGTCGAACATGTTTTGTCCGCCGAGAAGATCGATTTCGCCGTTGGACTTGGACATGACGACCGCCGATGCGACGCTGTCTTTCGTGCCTTGCTCGCCGTCCTTCATCGTGCCGTTAGCCCAGTAGTTCTGCAGGCCGGTATCGGAAGTGTCGAGCGTCACCCAGTGGATGAAGTCGGCAACGGCCGCCTTCTTGGCGTCGTCCTTGGCAACGTCCTTGTTGGCCAGCAGCCAGGTGCCGCCCCAGAAGAAGCCTGTCGGTGGCTCGGTAACCGCCCAGTCGCCGTTCGTGTCTTTGACTTGACCGTTCATCACGTAGTTGATGAGCCAAGCGGGACCGAAGAAGCCGAAGATCGGTTGTTGGCCGGAGCCGGACATATCCGCGTACCAGGCTTCCGTCCAGTCTTGCGTATCGTTATGGAAGCCGTTGTCTTTCAGCTTCTTGGAGAGGTCGAGGAATTGTTCGCGCTTCGTATCGATATGAAGCTTGCCGTCTACGAGCCAGCCCACGTCGGAGCTGTTCTCGATCGGGTGCCAGATATCGCCGTCGCCAGATACGATACCGTAGCCTTTGGCTTTCAGCTTGGCGGCCGCTTCGAAGAATTTATCCCAGCCGGGACCGATTTCGTTCTTGATCGTTGTCGGATCGTCCGTGCCGAAAGTGTCCTGGGCCAGCGAGCGGCGATAGATGAACGCGCCACCTGTCGCTTGATAGCCGAGAGCTTTCAGTTGACCGTCCTTGCTGCCGATATCGACCGAGTATTGCGCGATATCGGCTTCCTTCACCATATCGTCGGTCAGACCGAGATCCGCGTAGTTGGCCGCGTAATCGGATGCGTCGCCCTGCGTGTACTTCAGCACGAATGCGGCTTCCGCAGCGTAGAGGTCCGGGGCGTCCTTGCCGCCGGCGGCAAGCGCTTGGTCAAGCGCCGGCTGATAAGCGCCGTCCGTCGTGGCGATAATCGTCGTCTTGAACTCGACGTTCGCGTCCGGATGCGTTTCCAGATACTTGGCCGTCATGTTCGGAATTTCGTCCGTGAAGCTCCAGAGATTGACCGTGACTTTCTCTTTGGGTTTGTCTCCCCCCGAAGGCTCGGTGCTGCTGCTTCCCCCCGTGCTTGGACTCGAGCTTGCGCCTGCGTTGCTGTTCGAATTCGAGTTTCCGCCGCAAGCGGCGAGAACGGAAGTCAACAGTAAAATTGCAGTGGTCGCAGTTAAAAAGCGTTTCATACCATGTCCTCCCTTTTGTATACATACAGTTACTTTGTAACCGCTCTCACAATTATAATATTTGTGGTGTAAGCGCATAAGTAACCGACGATTGGGAGAAATTCCACTTTTATTGGATAGATTGCCCGGTATCCAGAATCCGATGCCGATACTGGCTGGGGCTCGAGCCTTCGTTTTCTTTAAACACCTTAATGAAGTATTTGGCCGTCTGGTATCCGACCTTCTCGGCGATTTCCCAGATCGGCATGCTGGTCGTGACCAGCAGCTCCTTGGCCTTCTGCAATCTTCTAAGCGTCACGTAATCGCTGAAGGTCACGCCCGTCTGCTCCTTGAACAATACGCTGAAATAGCTCGCGTTCAGGTGCAGTTGATCCGCCACCTGCTTCATGCTGATCGCTTCGTGAAGATGGGCGTAAATGTAATCGATGGCGTCCTTGATCGCCGTGCCGTAACGCGCTTCGTCCCGGCCGACTTCAAGCAGCTTCGGATCGACAAGCTTCTCCATCGCGTCGATGCGCTCCCTTCCGCTGTCGAGCTCGAGCGCGCGCTGCACGGCGTCGATCAACAGGGATTTGTCGAGCGGCTTGAGAATATATTCGAACGCCCCGAGCTGCAGCGATTTCTTCGCGTATTCGAACTCGGCATATCCCGAGATGACAATGACGACGGGCAGCCGCCCGCGCTCGGACAACGTCTCCAGCATCTGCAGGCCGTCGACCTCCGGCATGCGGACATCCGTGATAAGAATATGGGCCGTATTCGATTTCAGCCATTCCAGCGCCTCGACTCCGCTCGCGGCGGTCTCGATTCGATGCCGGCCCGCCGACCAGGCGTCGAGCGTCTTCTGGATGCCGAGGCGCGTGCGCGGTTCGTCGTCCACGATTAACAGGGTTTTCAAGACAGTTCGTCCCCTTCCGAAGGAATCGTAATTTCGAAGCTTACCGTTGTGCCTGCGCCGGCCTTGCTGTCAATTTGCAAACCGCCGGCGCGCTCCGCCGTGTTCGGATAATACAGCCTGAGGCGCCGCTGCACGTTGGACATGGCCACCCCCGCTCCATTCTTCGGATCCTGCGAGGCCGCGCCCTCGATGCTTTGCATAAGCAGGCTCAGCGTCTCTTCGTCCATGCCGAGTCCGTCGTCGATGACGGCGATCGTCGCAATGCCCGGCCTGGCGGAAAATACGCGGATCGTCACCGATCCGGGCCCGATGCGGCTCTCGACGCCGTGCAGAATCGCGTTCTCCACCAGCGGCTGAATGATCAGCTTCGGAATCGGCGTCTGCAGCAAGCGTTCGTCCGCGTCGATGCTCCAATTCAAGCGATCGACCAGACGCATTTTCATAATCTGCAAATAGCGCTGCGCGTGCTCCAATTCGTCGCGGATCGTCACCCGCTCTTCGTTGCCCGCCGCGCTGCCGATGACATAGCGGAACAATCCGGACATGGCGAGAATCGTCCGGGCCAGCTCGCTTTCCTCTTTTTCCTCCAACGACCAATAGAAGGCTTCCAGCGTGTTGAACAGAAAATGGGGGTTGATCTGCGCCTGCAGCGCCTTGAGCTCCGTGCGGCTCTGCGTAATTTCCTTCTCGTAGACGACTTGGATCAGCTCGTTCATGTGGGTAACCATCTGGTTGTAGGTATTGTTCAGCTCGTTGATTTCCAGCGTCCGGAAACGGTTGCGGCCGGCGGGAATCAGTCTCAGCCCTCCGAATTTGGCGCCGCGCATGCTTCTTCTCAGCCGCTGAATGGGCCGCGTTATCATCGTCGACAGCAGCAGCGTCAACAGCAGGAAAGCGAACGCGGCGATGCCGATGGACACGTAAATCGCCGTTCGCAGCACGGAAATCCCCTCCGTCGCCGCCTCGACCGGCATGAGCAGCACCAGTCTCCAGCCGGCCACATCGGAATGCTGCCGGACGGCGAGCATCCGCTCCTGTCCGATCATCACGGTGCTTCCGGCTTGCGCGAGCACCGATTGCGCCGCTTCGTCGTCGATATCCGATATGATCGGGTTGCCCTCGCTGTCGCTCAGCAGCATGAACTCCCTGCTTCTGGCCGGATCGTTCTTGGCCTCCGGTCCGTACATATCGAAGTATTCCCGGTTGATATGAACGACCAGATAACCGCCAGGCAAGTAAGAATTGTCCATCAAATTGATACGGCGAATGGCGAGCACCGTGTCCGGCACGCGCGAGTCCATGCCGATCCAGGCGATGCGCCCCTTCTGATCGTTCGCGGCCGCAAGCTCTTCCCCGGATATGCGGTTGATGCTGGAATCGTCCAGCGGGAACAGCCGCCGGTTGTCCAGCGTGTACAGCTCCAGCGAGCTGATGCCGGAGGAATAGGCCATATAGTTGTTGGCGATCTGCAGCAGCGACTGGCGTTCGTTAAAATTCGACGGCATTCCCTGCACTTCTTTTAACAGCAGCTTCTGCACGTAGGAATCCGCGGATACCTGGGTCGTCAGCGAATCGATCTGCTTCAGCAGCGCGTCCAGTCTCCCGTTGGCTTGAATCGCGGTCTGCTGGATATGCTTGGCCGCGCTCTGCCTGAGAAGTACGGAAACCTCGCGGTAAATAAAGGCGCCCGCAAACGTAAGCACAAGGATCATCGTCAGCGTAAAGCCGACGAAAATCTGGTTTCTCAGGGTGTTGATCTCTCGCATATTGATGAGCCGATCCGCCCACTTTCTCACATGCACCCATTCCTCGCTTTTAGTAGATCTAGGTCCAACGTACCTTATTCAAAATGGAGTGTCAAACGATTCCGCGGCGCCTACAGCTAATTTTTTTGGTATTAAACCTAAGATCAAGGGGCTGCGGCGCGCGGCAAAAAACGATAGAATAGGAAGGTATGCGATTATTTTAACGGAGATGATAGGCCTATGTCGAAGCCGGTCAAACGCAACGAACCGCTCGTCACCCATATTTATACCGCCGATCCGTCGGCGCATGTATTCGAAGGCAAGCTGTATATCTATCCTTCGCACGATCTCGATCACGAACAGGTATCGAACGACAACGGCGATCAATACGATATGGAGGACTACCACGTTCTGTCGCTGGCGGACGAGAATTCTCCTTGCGTCGACCACGGGGAAGCGCTCCATCTGCGCGATATTCCCTGGGCAAAGCAGCAGCTGTGGGCGCCGGACGCCGCTTACAAGAACGGCACCTATTATTTGTTCTTCCCGGCGCGCGATCACGACCACGTCTTCCGCATCGGCGTAGCGACCGGCGCTTCGCCGGCCGGTCCGTTCGCGCCGCAGCCGAGCTATATTCCCGGCAGTTTCAGCATCGACCCCGCCGTTCTCGTGGAAGGGGATAAAGCCTATATGTATTTCGGGGGCTTATGGGGCGGACAGCTGGAGAAATGGCAGACCGGCGAATTCGTCGCGGATGCCGCGGGACCGGCGCCCGACGCGCCCGCCCTCGGTCCGCGAGTGGCCGAGCTGAGCGACGATATGCTGACGTTCAAGGAAACGCCGCGCGAAATTTCGATTGTCGATTCGTCCGGCCGGCCTCTTCTGGCCGGCGACGAGGACAGACGCTATTTCGAAGGCCCGTGGATGCACAAGTACAACGGCAAATATTATCTCTCGTATTCGACCGGCAGCACACACAAGCTCGTCTACGCGATCGGCGACAATCCGTATGGGCCGTTCGTCTTCCAGGGCACGATCTTGACGCCGGTCATCGGCTGGACGACCCATCATTCGATCGTCGAATTTCAGGGTAAATGGTATCTGTTCTACCACGACAGCTCCTTGTCCGGCGGCGCCGACAACAAGCGCTGCGTGAAATTCACCGAATTGAAGTACAACGCCGACGGCACGATCCGGACGATCGAGCCGTACGGGCCATAAGCTCCCGCTCCGCTTCGGAGAAGCTTACGCAAGCCAAAAGAGGCTGTCCCCTAAGCCAATCAAGCCGCTTTAAAAGATAATCGATGAACAAGGTGAAAGGGGTATGTATCTCCTTCCGATGCTATACGCTCCTGAAATGGGAAGGATTAACCCGTTAATCAGTGATTTCAGGAGCGTATGAGGCATTCTCCAGGAGACACATACCCCTTCTTTGTCTATCGATCATCTTAAGCGGCTCTGCTTAGGGCACAGCCCGTTTTGAGCGTGAAGCCGAAAGCTATTTCCCTGCATAATACCAATAAGTAAAAACGGCCTCGCCTTCGTTAACGAAGACCTCGATGGTTTTCGTGTCGCGCAGCACCCGGACCGAGTCGATCCTGGAGCTGTATTCAACGGGGAAGGCGACGTTGTCGGCTTTAATCCGGATTTTATCGTCCTCGACAACGACCAGCTCATCGGAGCCGCTCAGCAGTCCTTGCGCTTCCTCGACCGGGTACGCGCGCAGCTTGCCGTCCTTCATGCTCAGCTCGCACGGAATCGTCAATGCGCCCGCATAGTCCGTGCCGCCGTTAAGCTTCTCGTCCTTGTTGAACAGCCAGCCGATGAGGATTCTGCGGCCCCGATGATCCTGGAAAGTCTGCGGCGCATAGTAGTGCGGCCCGATATGGGGCGTGTGCAGCGAATAGTTCGTCAGCTTCTTGCCGTCGAAGTCGCCGTAGGCAAACATCGTCGAACGGGTGTCGCAATTCATTTGCGAGAACATCAGCAAATACTTGTCCTCGAACGGGAAGAAATCGGGACATTCCAGAATGCCTCCGAACTGCGCTCCCTCGAACAGAACGCCTTCGTAGTCCCATTCCAGCAGGTTTTGCGATTTGTACAGCAGGATTTTGCCGATGCCGTCCTTCCCGGACGCGACGACCATATAGTAGGCTCCGTTCATGTACGTAACCTTGGGATCGCGGAAGTCGGCGCTGGCTTCGGCGGGAAACAATCCGATGACGGGGTTGCCGTCGTATTTGTCGAAGCGGACTCCGTCGCGGCTCATCGCCACCGATTGCGTCTGGCCATGCCGATCCGATACCGAGGTATAGATGAGATACAGCACGTCGTCCTTCACGACGGCGCAGCCGGAGAAGCAGCCGCCCTGCTTGCTGTCCTCGTACTCCCGGTCGGGATAGAGCGCGATCGGAAGCTCCTCCCAATGGACCAGATCCTCGCTGACCGCATGTCCCCAGTGCATCTGTCCCCAGCGGGGAGCGAACGGATAATGCTGGAAGAAGGCGTGGTATTTCCCCTGGAAAAAGACCAGACCGTTGGGGTCGTTGATCCAGCCGGTTCGAGGCTCGAAGTGATACTTGAGACGTTCTGCCATTCGGTATAACCTCCATTATATAGGGTGGGCTCTGCGTCCTATCTCGGCCAGCGCTCTTCACGGGCTGCGAATTCCCCGAATGGCCGATGAGGCTCGGTTTGATACCAGTAAGCGACGGTCGCCACGTCGTCCTGCCGTTCGAACAGACCGCGGTGGCTCACGCCGATCTGCTGCAGCGTCACTCTAAGATCGCTGGAGAAGCGGACAGGGTCCGGCAGATGCCAGCGATAGAATCCCCGCATCGTCGGAGCGTCGTCGTCGTGGCAAGGATGAGTGACGGTCTGGTCCGCGGCGGAATGATACGGATAGCCCATATAAGGCGTGGAGTAATTCACCTCTCTCATTTTGCCGTGCTCGTCGTAAGCGGCAAAGCTCCATGCGCCCCCGAAATAATCCTCGGTTCCGGTTCCGCAGATCGTCGGAAACTCGTCGTCCCCGTCGATGAAAAATTTCATCTCTCCTTCGCCCCACCAGTATCTTTCCAGCGTGGTCAGGGCAAGGTAGGTTCCCACGTAACGGCCCTTTCCTTTTACCCCGTCCAACACCACGTAGTCCTTCTTCTTCTCCGTAATCGGCTGTCTGCGCCACTGCGCATGGAAATAAGCCGTATTCTCCGGAAGCGAAGGATATTTGCAGTAATCGATCTGATAAAAGAAGGCCGGAATCGCTTCGTCCGATTGATTCTCGACCGTGATCCTGGCATGCTTGCGGAAAGGCATCGACCAATAGCAATTCATCCCCCGATTGGGAATCACGACGACCGGTATGGAATTGACGCTGGTCCCCTGAGCGAATCCGCAGCAGAAGAAGTCGCCGAGAGGCGCTTCCACGGAAGGCGTCGTCTCGTCGTCCCAGTACATTCTGAGCACGATATCGCGCAGCACGAAGGGATTGCGGTCGCTCGTCTTGTTCGTGACGGTTATCCAAATATGCTCAATGACCCCCGGTCCGTCGATATCCATCAGCACCGCCGTATCGCCCGGCTTGATCTCCGGCAGGCATGGCGAGCCTTTGCGGGATTGACCGAGGCTGCTGCTGGCCATCCCTCCTTTGCCCTTCTCCCCTCGGGGATTTTCCGCGGTAATCGCGCGGCTTTCCCCGTCATCCAACAGGGACAGACGTCCAAGATCCGTATTCATATCCATTCTCCTTTATCCTTTGATACCCGTCAATGCAATACCGTCCATAAAGTATCGCTGACCGATAAAGTAAACGATGATGGCGGGAAGAATAACGACGGCGGAGGCGGCCATCATCAGGTGCCATTCCGCGTTATACATCCCTTGGAATTGCCGCAAGCCCAACGCGACGGTGTATTTATCGGGCGTGCTGATATAGACCAGCGGCCCCAGAAAATCGTTCCACGCCCCCATGAAAGCAAACAGCCCTACAACGATCAACGCGGACTTGGACAGCGGCAGCACCACTTTCAGGAAAATCGTAAAAGCGCTCGCGCCGTCCATAATCGCGGCCTCGTCCAGATCCTGCGGAAGGGTCGTATAAAACTGCCGCAGCAGAAAAACGTTGGCCATGCCGCCGCCGAACCAGGCGGGAATAATAAGCGGCGCGTAGGTATCGGTAAGCCCCAAGGCGCTCCACCCGATAAAGGTAGGGATAAGCGTGACGGCAAAGGGAAGCATCATCCCGGTCATCAAGATGCCGAAGACGGTATCGCGTCCCTTCCACTTCAATCGGGCGAAAGCGAACGCGCTGATCGAGCTGGAGATCAAGGTTCCGGCAACAACTCCCGCGACGATCAAGGCGGTGTTCAAAAAGTACCGGGCAAACGGAAGGATCGTCAGCGCCTGCGCATAGTTATCCCAGTGGATCGGATGCGGAACCCACACCGGCGGCATTTCGAATATTTGCACCGTATCCATCAGCGAGCTGCGGACAAGCCAGTAGAGAGGCAGCAGCGCGAAGACCGCTCCGCCGAGCAGCATCATATAAATTAAAAATTTAACGGTTGTTTTCCGATTTTGGTAATAGGAATTCGATTTAACCTTCATTCGCGCACCTACTTGTTCTCATAGTGGACCCACGAATTGGACGATTTGAAGATCAAAGCCGTGGCCGCCATGATGATGATAAACAGCACCCAGGCGATGGCGGACGAGCTGCCAAGCCTTGAGAACTCGAAAGCCTCGCGATACAGGTAGAAGACATAGAACAGGCTGGAATTGTTGGGCCCTCCGTTGGTCATGATGTAAGCTTGCGAGAAGACCTGGAAGGACCCGATCAGCGCCATGATGACATTGTAGAAAATAATCGGCGTCATCGTGGGCAGCGTAATATGCCTGAACTTGTGCCAAGAGCTGCCCCCGTCGATATCGACGGCCTCGTACATCTGCTTCGAGATGTTCTTCAAGCTGGCCAGGAAAATGATGGTCGTGCCGCCGGTCGACCACATGCTCATTCCGGCCAGCGTCGGGATGACCGTCTCTTCCGCATAGATCCACTGCGACGTAGGCAGTCCCGTCATTCTCAGCAGCTCATTGGCCAAGCCCAAATCGGGATCCAGAATCCACAACCAGATCATGGAGAGGGCGACCGCCGGCACGATGGAGGGCAAATAAAAAATCGTTCTCCACGTGGACATGCCGCGCACGTTCTGATTGAGCAGGATGGCGAGCAGAAAAGCATAAACGATCTGCATGGGCACGCTAAGCAAAACATAATAGGTCGTGACCCACAAAGATTTGTAAAAATACGGGTCCTGACCGCCGAACATGCGGCTGTAGTTATCCAGTCCGATAAAATCCGCGCCGCCCGTGACCGAGTAATCGGTAAAGCTGAACACCAGGCTCGCGATCATCGGACCGATCGTGAAGATAAGAAAGCCCAATATCGCCGGCGCGGCAAACAGGTAGCCGGTTGCGTTGTTCCGCAGGGCCGCCTTCTTGCTTCCCGCTGCCGGATTCATCGTCTTGGCCGTCACAAGAATTCGGCCTCCTTTCGGTAAATCCTCTCGTATCCCTCCTCGCCGCGCGGGCCTCGCGGGCTTCGCTTCAAGGAGGGATAGCGGATGTTCAAGCGCGGTCAGTCGTCGAAATACCAGCCTTTAATCAACGGCTTAACCTTCCCGACTACGCCGTCCAGCGCTTGCCGGGCCGTCTTCTTGCCCGCCCATACCTCGTCCAGCGCCGAGGAGACCATCGGCTCGATCTCGGCAAAGTTTTTAACCCCCTGCTCCGGAGCCAGTACCGCGTTCTCATAGGTGGATTTCATGACGGCATCCTGGAAGCCCGCGGGACGACCCGGCAGCATTTCGCTGGCCCACGTCTCGATCAGCTCGGGATTCGTGTAATACTCCTCATACTGCGGCAGCCATAGCCCTTGATGCAGACTCAGCACGCGCTTCGGATCCGTTATCCAGGCGTAGAACTTGACCGTGGCGTCCAGATTCTTGGCATTCTTATAGATGATCAACGAGCCGCCGTGGAAGAAGGTCTTGTAGCTGCCGCCCATCCGAGGCAGAACGCCTACGCCCCAATCCATGTCCGTCTTGGCCAAATCCGCGTGAACCCAGCTGCCGTCCACGGTCATGGCCACGCGCTTGGACTGCAGCGCCGTAGCCGGAGCCGGAATGCTCTTGGCCGCCGACGGCGTCGGATTGACGTGGTGCACGTTGATCAGATCGGCCAGCTTCTGAATCGCGTCCGCCGCTTCGGGCTTGTTCAGCCCGAACTCCGCGCCGTCCTCGGACAAGTAGTTGCCGCCGTTGGAGAGAACGAGAGGCATATAGCCGTTCCAGCCCGTGCTGAACTTGATGCCGTACTGTTTGATGTTCTTCTCGTCAAAGTTCGGATCCAGGGCGTTGCGGCCCTTCTTGTCCAGCGTCAGCTGCTTGGCGACCTGAACGAATTCGTCCCAGCTCCAGGCTTCCTCCGCCTTGGTTGGCGGCAATTCGACGCCAAGCTCTTCGAAAATTTGCTTGTTGTAGACGAGGGAAGGCGTTACGCTGGCCTGGAACGGACCGGCGCTCTTGTCGGGCGCCCACTTCCATTCGTTGTACTTGAGCAAGCCGTCCTGATTGATCTCGGGATACTGCTTGGCCAGCTCGTTGAACTCGTAGATATAACCGTCTTCGCCAAGCTTGAGCTTCCAGGGGCCGGAGTAGCTCATGTCGGGCGCCTCGTTGCCCGCGATCATGGCCGTCAGCTTCGTATAGAAATCGCCGCCGGGAACGTTGATGCCCTCGATCTTGATGTCCGGATTGGCGGCCTCGAAATCGGCGATCGCCTGCTCCACGGCCGCCTTCTCCGCCGGCGAGCCCCAGTACATGAATTTGACGGAGGATTTGCCTCCGGATTGGGAAGCCGGAGCGGCCGAGGAGGCCTCGGCATCGTTCGGCGCGGAAGCCCCCGTCCCCTCTTGAGGCTTGCCGCTGCAGCCGACGATCGCGGTGAACATTACGGCCGCAAGCGCTGTCATTAACCCTTTTCTAAACGTGAACATAAAGCACTCTCCCTCTCTCGCTTTCTATGAAATACAACCCCGCATGCTTCGTTGCGAGTTCATTATAACGTGGACGAAAAATCGAATTATACGGGAATCTTTTTGGATGGTAGGTGTAAATTTACGCACGTGTGGAAAGCGATTTCAAAATGACTTGAAAATAACGGAATTAAGCAAAAAACGAACAGAGACCCTCTGTTCGCTCCCGCTCGTTCCCTTATGCGCCCCGTGAATCGGGAATGAGGATCGTCGTTCGGGTCCCCCGGCCCAGCTCGCTTTTCACCTCGAAGCGGACGGCTTCTCCGTAAATCAGCTGAAGACGTTGGTACACGTTTTTGATGCCGATATGCTCGTTCTTGTTTTCAAAGAAACCCGCGACCTGCTCCTCGCTCATTCCGTCTCCGTTATCCTCCACCGTAAACATCATGCCCTCCCGGGCGAGCCGGCCGGTAATGGCAATCATGCCGCCGCGGTCGCGGCTTTTGAACGCGTGGATGATGCTGTTTTCCAGAATGGGCTGAAGAAACAGCTTCGGAACGAGAAGATCCATCAGCTCCTCCTCGATCGAGCATTCGATCTGGAATTCGTCGTCATCGTATCTGCACTTCATAATGTAGATGTACTGGTTAAGCCATGCCAGATCCTCGCGCAGCGGCTTCATTTCCTTGCGGTTATCGGCGGTGTAGTTCAGCATTCGGGACAACGCGACAATCATCTCTTCCGTCTTCTCATGCTCGCCGTTCAGGCTGGCCAATTGGATGACGTTTAACGTGTTGTACAGAAAATGCGGATTAAGCTGGGTGGTGAGAATCGCAATCTCGCTTTCGCGCTGTCTGATTTTAGAAATATAATTTTCATCGATCAGCTTCTTGATCTGCCCGCTCATGTCGTTGAAACGGTCGACCATAAAGTCGAATTCCGGAATGCGGGTATACTTGGCCGTTACGTTAAAATTGCCGATGCCGACGCTTTTGATCGTTTTCAGCACCTGATTCAGCGATTGTCTGAACTTCCGCGTCAGCATGACGGACAGGGATACGGCAACGAGCAGCGCCAGCACGGAAAACAGAAAAATATCGTTGCGGATGCGATGCAGAACATCCTTCAACAACGAGCTGCGGGGAATCGTGACCATCGTTACCCATCCCGTCGCGTCGGAGGTGTCGTAGCTGATAATGGTATTTTCCCCGTCGATGTTCAGGTAATCGACTCCCGAGTCTTTGGCGATGAGCGGATAAATCCACGGGCGGTTGTACGTGGTTCCTATACGCGCGGGATTGCTGTGCGAAACGATCCGTCCATCGGCGTCAAAAACCATGTATTCCGAGCCTTCGGGCAGAATCAAACTCTCCATCTCCGAACGGTAAGTCTCGTCCGTGAAGCTGATCACCAGCGTGGGATGAAGCTTGAAGCGGTCAAGCTTCTCCGTCGTGAACTGCTCGGTGATATAGGTAAAATTGGCCACGCGCACCAGGGAGAAAATCATTTCCTGCGGATAATCGGGCTGGTCTTCGGCTTTCTTCCCCATCGCTTTGTTGAAGTTGTAGGTGGGAACATAGAAGCTTCCGCCTTGTTTGCGCGCGGCCAACCGATAAATCTCGCTGTCGTAAAAGGACCTGTCGAAGGTAATGTCGTCCTTCCAGTAACCGAAGGTATGGTCTTCCGTGACGAGCGCGACGGAGGCGATCTGCGGATAGCTGTAAAAATATTTTTTCAGCAGCTCCTGCATCTCCTTATCCGCCTCGGTCAGCTCCAAATACTCGTTAAAGTCCAGCTCGTGCAGCAGACTGTACAATTCCTTGTCGACGAGCAGGTTCAGCGTCGACTCGCGAATGTTGGCGAAGATCAGATCGAGAATTTTGTTCTTGGAGGTGATGTTCTCGTGAACGTTATCCTGGGCCATCTGCGTCATGAACTTCTCCGTAGTCATGTAGGAGCGCCAGGCGAATAAGCACAGCGCCGTCAGAGCGACCAGGATGTAGGACAGAATCAGCGTCGTTTGCAGACCGATTTTGCGGGGAGGTCCGGATCGTATCGTTTTCAAATTTTGTAGTTTCTCCTTCGGTATTCTTCGGGACTGCAGCCGATCCTTTTTTTGAACAGCTTGCCGAAGTAGGCCGAATCGGTGTAACCCACCTTGAGACTGATATCCCCGACCTTGTCGGCCGTCTCGAGCAAATACTTGCAGGCGCGTTCCAGCCGCAGCGCCGTCAAATACTGATTAAAATTTTGTCCCGTTTTTTTCTTGAAGTACAAGCTGAAATAAGAGCTGGTGAAGTAGAACCTCTCCGCCAATTGGCTCAGACTTACCTCCTCGGCAAAATGCTCGTCGATATAATTCAGAGCCAGCGTAATGGCTTCCTCGGATGAATCGTTCGAATGGGAAATGTCGTAAAGCATGAGGCATAGCCCCTCTACGGCCGCTTGCAGAGCTTGCAGGCTCGGGGCTTCCGTAATTCGGGCGTTGAAGCCGGCGATTTCCGGATGGGAATCGCGAGCGGCGATTTTGCTTTGCAAGCCATCGGTCAGCCGCAGCGCCGTCAGCAGCATCAATTCCTTCATCCGGTTCGGGTTCGTCGTGTCATGCGCGCCGAGCTTGCCGAACAGGCCGGACACCGTCTCGGCGACTCGCTCCCGGCTCTCGTATTTGATTGCGTTTGCAAGAAACGCCTCGTGATCGTTAAAGAGCTTCGGCAGATGAATGTCGTTGCGATTCTGGTCGTTGCGATTCTGGTCCTTGAATTCCCCGCAGATCGCATGCGAGTAGAACGTCATCAGCAGCGCATCCCTCGCTTGGGCATACGCCTGGGCGGAGCTGGCGCTTAGCCGGTCAAAGCACTCGCTTACCCCCATCTTGAAAATGCTGGGCAATTCGCGGACGATTCGGTTTATCGCTTCGCGAGCGGCCCCCTGAACAGTCCCTTGGCCGCGGTCGAGAAAAACCATGCCGACAAGCGACACTTCGCCGTCCAGAAGCTGAAATTGGAGACAGGGTCCGACCGGCTTCATCGCTTTGCCGATGGCCGACCGGGTCGCCGCGAAGCAATCGGGACCCAAAATTTGCGCCGCCGACGGAGGAATCTTGATCACGAACAGAAAGCCCGGGAGAGCGTCGGGCACCATTCCCGCCAATTGCCGTCCCTCCTGCTCGTCCAGCTTGCCCTTAACCAGCTTCCCCAGCAGCATATCCATGCCGAGGCCTTGGGTAAGCTGCTGCGCATTTTTCGTCAGGATGCTGTTCTCCGCCTTGTCCAAAGCCGCGTTAAGCTCTTTAATATCGATCGGCTTCATCAGAAAATCAAAGGCTCCGTCGGATAAAGCCCGCTTGGCATACTCGAATTGGGCATGCCCGGTAATCATGATCACCTTCGCCTCGCGATTCGCCTTGTTGATTTCCTGCAGGAGTTCAAGCCCGTCCATATTCGGCATGCGGATATCGGTCAGAACGATATCGATATCCGCTGCCGCCAGCATCTGTCCGGCCGAGCTGCCGTCCCTGGCCTCCAGCAATCGATAGTGGGGCTTGATTCTGTTCAGCAATTGAATAATGCCTTTACGATGAGCGGATTCGTCGTCGACAATCAGAACGTTGTACATATTTTATCCTCTCAGTGTGCATGAGTAGTCACCGTAAGTATAAAATATATATTTAATATTTCAATATGGTTTATGAAACCCGTTACCGGAATCGGTTAGGGCACAAAAAAAACCAACCTGCAAAATGAGACTTCGTCGGTGTCGGTGTTGGCGTCGGTGATTGGGCCGCTACCGCAGCCCCGATCATTCGCCTGGCGCGCGAAATCGCCCCGCAAGGCTGACTGCCTGCGGGGTATGCCCCGGACCGCTAGTTCTCTAGCGGTATAACGGAGCGATTCGATCAATCCGGTTCGTCCAGAGGCCTCCCGAGTAGTTCGACGGCAATCTTTCGATGTCCTCCGGCGTATCGAATCCTCTGGAAAAGTCGCTTCCATCGCCCCCGACGACGATAACACGGGTATCGGCTTGCTCCATCCGATTCAGGAATTTATCCGGCCATCCCCACAGCCATGGCGCGATTTTGTCCGGAACATGCAGCTCGGTATGCTCGCAAGCAGCCGGTACGTACCCGGTCCAAGCAACCGCCAGGTAAGGGATTAGGCAGCTTTTCATCGTCGCTTTCGACATGACGCGCATATCGGGCATCCTTTCCTTCAAAGCGGCGATCGGCTCATCCCCTCCGTAAACGGCGAGCAGACTCTGCTGTCGCTCGGGCAGCTTCGACAGATAGCTAGCAAGAAGTTGGCCTTCCGTAGGGTCGTTGCTTTTCACATCGATCAAAAACGGCTTGTCCGGAAATCGTTCCAGAACCTCCGTCAGCGACGGCATCAAACCCACACCTTTGCCGCGAAAAGGGTACGTCGCGCCGCCATCGGCCGTATAGCCGTATCCGATATCGAATTGCTTCAATTCTGACATGAGATAGTCTTTGGTGACCCCTTCCGCATTCGTCCGGCAGTCTAGCGTCCAGTCGTGAAAAACGGCGAATTGGTCGTCCTTCGTGATATGCACGTCGAATTCCACCACATCCGCGCCGGCCTCGAACGCCGCCTCGATCGAAGAAATCGTATTTTCCAGGTAGGGATGCTCCGGTTCGTAGATTCGCTGCGCGGTACAAGTATCGTTAGCAATGCCTTCCATCACAAAGGTTTGCGCAAGTCCGCGGTGCGCCAATAGAAGCGGGTCTCCGCTGCGCGTTCGCGTAAACAGAGAGCTGTTATTCAAATAAATAAAGACGATAAGCGCCGCGATGAACAGGAAGATTTTGCTTTTAAGGATTTTCTTGAGTCTATTCACCGGCAATCCCCTCCCAAACCGCATCAAGCTGCTGCCGCAAAACGGTCATCATCTTTTCTTCGCCGGCCGTTCCCGACCAGCCAATAAGCGTGTGATAGAAAATGGCGACAAGCACCGAAGCGCTCGCGTTCGCATCGAGGCGGCTCCGGACGGATCCGCCCTCTTTGGCCTTCTCCAGCATGTCGCGAACCGTCTCCTGAAATACGGACAGGTTAGTCAAGCCTTCCTCGTGCGATTCCATGGCCGATTTAATCGTCTCGATCAAGGCAAATCGCAGCAGGTCCGCATGCTGCACGTAAATGTGCATCAACTCGCCGAAAATCTTCAGCAACCGATCTTTCAAGTCCCCCTCCCGATGCTGGCCGACAATTTCGTCCATCCGTTCCGCATAGGAATTGACCAAGTGAAGCAGGACGCTCTCCTTTTTCGGAAAATAGTTAAAAAAGGTGCCTTTGGCGATCCCGCAAATTTTCGTGATTTCGTCTACCGTGACATTGTCGTATCCCTTTTCTTTGAATAGCTGGATGGCATGGCGTACGATTCTTTCCTTCGTATCTTTTTTTCTGGTTTCCCTTAACATCAGCAGTTCCTCCTCCAACAAAAATGACCACGGTCATTTATGACTGTGGTCATTTTACTATTTTTCCGATCGTTTGTAAATCGGACCGCATAAACGCAAATAACCGCCCTCCGATCAGGAGTCGGTTATTTGCCGCTTGTATTGATTCGGAGAAACCTTGAATTTCTTCTTAAACGTCTTGCTCAAATGAAATTCGTCGTAAAACCCGAAATTCAGCGCGACTTCGTGCAGCTTGATATCGGGATGATTCAATAAAAACAGCCGGACGGCTTCCATCTTCATATCGAGCTGATAGGCGTATAAGCTTCTGCCGTATTGGGATTTGAACTGCTTCATGAGCGTGCGTTCGTGCATATAAAACTGATCGGACAGCTGTCTGGCCGTATAAAAACGCTGCGGATTTTGCTGGATGAGCCGAACGATCCGTTCCGCAAGCTTCGGCTTGTCCGCCGCGGAGGCGGAATGCTCGTCCAGCTCCAGCAGCAGCAGATTAAACAGGACGGACAGCTTTACCTCCTTGCGCGGATTTTCGGATAAATACGCATGCACGATTTGCTGGAAAATCTCTTTGATTTTCGGGCTGCCCTGACAGCGAATGACCGTGTCCAGCACGACGTGTCCGGCGTCTTCCTCGCCCGCGACTGTACGATCCTGACCATCATAATTTACATGCAGGTACATCGTCTTCGTATTGGGGCTGCAAGGCGTTAATCCGTAATGATGCTCCCCGGCATGGAGCAGGATCACATCGTCCGGATACAGCTTATAGCCTTGATCGTTCTGATAAATCTCCCAATACCCCTCTTCAATATAAACAAAATCATGCTCTCTCATCACTCTGTCCGGATGCAGCGCTTCGTTCACGTACACATTGCGATTGGCGCTGCCGATGATTCTGTTCGCGTCGATCCGATAAGTTTGCCTCAATCGCCGTCCCTCCGTAAATATCTCATAAGTACATTTTATACATGCTTTAATCCGGTTTATCAATGTGTTTTTCCCAGGAAAACGCCTAAGCTTGAGATAAATTCGATAGGAGGGAATGCGATGAAGAAAATAAACGTGGCGCTTGTGGGACTGGGGTTCGGGGGAGCTTTCGCTGAAATCTATCAATGCCATCCGAACGTAGGATCGATCGGCCTCTATGACGCGAGCAGCGAGTTGACAAGAAAAACGGCGAGCTATTACGGCATCGAGAAAACCTATGGCAGCTTTGAAGAAATTCTCCGCGACGAGTCGATAGACGCCGTTCACCTCGTCACGCCGATTCCCCTGCATGAAGAGCAAACCGTCCAGGTATTGGAAAGCGGCAAACATTGCGCCTGCACCGTGCCGATGGCGATTTCGCTGGACGGCATTCGCCGCATCGCGGAAGCGACGCGCAAATCGGGCAAAAATTATATGATGATGGAGACCGCTCTCTACACGTATCCGTTTTTCTACGTCCGGCAGATGATCGCCAGCGGCGAGCTAGGCACAATTCAGTTCCTGCGCGGCTCCCATTATCAGGATATGTCCAACTGGCCGGACTACTGGCTCGGCCTTCCGCCGATGTATTACGGCACGCACGCCATCGGACCGATGGTCGCCCTCTCCGGTTCGAGAATTAAGCGGGTTCGCTGCGTAGGCTCGGGGACGATGGAGGAGCAATTAACGAAGCGGTACGGCAATCCGTTTCCGATCGAAAGCGCCCATTTCGAATTCGAAAACGGGTTAAAAGGCGAAGCGACCCGTTCGCTGTTCGCGACCGCGCGGGAATATCAGGAGGGCATGTTCGTATACGGAAGCAGCCAAAGCTTCGAATGGGGATTTAAGGATAGCGACAAGCCCTACGTCACAACGGCGCTTCCGGCGGTCGACGGCAGGCGCGGACGCGGCATGACCGTCGAAATTGCGGAAATGCCCAACTATCATCGGTCGCTGCCGCAAGAAATTCAGCGCTTTACGGTCGGCGGCAACTACGATCCGCTTAACCCGCAGGAGTCTCTCCAAAAAGGCGCGGGCGCGGGACATCACGGCT
Organism: Cohnella cellulosilytica; assembly: GCF_042431195.1. Classification (NCBI taxonomy): domain Bacteria; kingdom Bacillati; phylum Bacillota; class Bacilli; order Caryophanales; family Paenibacillaceae; genus Cohnella; species Cohnella cellulosilytica. The sequence continues at coordinate 60,465 of NZ_JBHMDN010000018.1, read as the reverse complement.
CGCACCCGCATCTGGTGCACGAATTCGTATCCAGCATGATCGACAATCGCAAGCCGTGGATCGACGAGACGCTTGGAGGCAACATCACGGCCGCCGGCATCTGCGCGCACGAATCGGCCATGAACAACGGCGATCCGGTAACCGTTCCGTTATTCGGATAGAAGGGAAGCCGCCGCGGAATCGATGACAAACGTAACGTCGGGGTGAGTCCTTAAGAGACTGGCCGGGCATTCCTCGCTGATCGGACCTTCGATCGTCTGCTTGACCGCCAGCGCTTTTCTCTCCCCCGATGCGACCAGCAGTATTTTGCGGGCCTCCATAATGTCCGCCAAGCCTAAGGTGATCATTTGCGTAGGCGCTTCGTCCCTGCTTAAACGATGATACAGCATCGTGCTCTGTATCGTGGATTCGTGGCTGTCGGCCCGAAAAATACGGGAATCAAACGAGGCGCCGGGCTCGTTGGCTCCCAAATGCCCGTTCACGCCCAGGCCGACGATCTGCAGGTCTCTCGGATATCGGCTCAGCACCTTGGCATAACGGGCGATTTCGGAATCGCTGTCCTCCAGGCTGCCGTCTATCAATTCGATGACTTTGGGACGTTGGTTGATTAAACCGTATAGTTTTTGATTCATGTAGCTGTATACGGTGAACGGCTTGTCCCTGTCCGCGATGTATTCGTCCAGGTTCATAATGACGGCTTCCTCGATATTCAATTCACCCTTATTGATCGCTTCGACCATTAGCTCGAACAATCCGTCGTAGCTGGCTCCGGTTGTCGTATTGATTACCGCGCTTTTGTTTTCTTCCAGCACTTTTGCAACGGTTTTATAGGCCTCGTACGACATTTCTTTATAGTCCGACGTTTTTACGATTTTCAAAATCAACAGCTCCCTTTTCTTTTTAATTTAGATCCAGCGGCAGAATGTTGTTATCCTCGAACCCGTTAAATTTATGGAGAGGAGACTTCAATTGTTCGTTAAGGACAAGCGCCGTCCCGCCGATAATTCCGCTGTCGCTGCCGAGCTGCGGCGAACGAAGGCTGAACGACTGGCTTAGCGGCTCCCAGGAATACTTGGGCAGACATTCCTCGACTTTCGAGACGATTTGCGGATAATATTCGGTCATGGCGCCCATCAGCAAAACGCTTTCAGGGTTATACAGGCAAATCGCGTTAGCGATCGCAATCGCCAAATATTCTCCGGCGCGATCCATGAGCCTTACGGCCGCAGGGTCGTTGTCGTTCGCCGCCGCCACGATCTCGGCGATCGGCTTGCCCGCCTGCTTCTCCAGGGCGGTCGAACAAATAAACGTCTGCAGACAGCCGAACCGGCCGCAATCGCACAGCTGGCCGGTCGGGTCCATAAGGGTATGGCCGATTTCCCCGAGCGTATTGCCGACTCCTCTGAGAATTTCTCCATTCTCAATGACCGCGCTTCCCAGACCGCTTCCGATATGGATGCCGACGACGTGCTTTAACCCTTTGACGCTTCCGAACAAATACTCGGCCAGCAGCGAGGTTTTTACGTTGTTATCGACATATACCGTTAAATTCAGCTTCTCTTCCAAATGCTCGCGTACTTTGACGTTTTTCCAATGAAATTGCGGCACCGCCGCCACATTCCCGTCGGGCCAAGAGACGAGACCCGGAATGCAGACGCCGACGCCAATCATATTCCTGCTGCCGTTAGAGGCGATAAGCTCCAGTATGCGATCGGCGATGCCGTCCAAAACGACCTCATCTTCCTGCTCCATATCGATCGCTTGGTCCCGCCTGCTGATCACCTTCCCGTTGAGGTCGACGACGCCCAATGTAATTCGATCGATATCGACGTCAACCCCGATAACGTGCGCCCCTTGAGGGTTAATCTGCAGAAGGGTCGGCTTGCGGCCGACTTTCCCGGACGTTTGACCCGTTTCAATGACGAGACCGTAATCCATTAGCTCCTTAACGATCTTCCCCACGCTTGTGCCGCTCATTTGCGACGCTTTGGCCAGATCGACCCGAGAAATTTGCCGCGCGTCTCGAATTAAATTAAAGAGCAGCAAGGAATGATGCCGGCGCATCATCGACTGATCGTGCCCTAACCCCTCGAACATGACGAAATTCCTTCCTTCTGAATTGCTAAACTTAATTGATAAACTAAAGTTATTAATTATATTACTCAATTCGATTTATTTTGTAAACTCTTAAATCGTTATGTCCCTTCCATGCTAACGTGAAGTTTGCTGTGGTAGAATAAGTAAATGGATGAACAGGACGGACACCGGGGGAGCAGGAATGAACAAGACCGATCGGCAGCTCGCCATCATGCTGGAGCTGCAACGGAATAAAGTATTGAGAGCGGAAGATCTGGCCTCTCTGTTTGAGACTAGCGTGCGGACAATATACCGTGACATACAAGCTCTAAGCGAAATGGGGGTTCCCATCCTTGGGGCGCCCGGGCAGGGCTACTCCCTGATGGAAGGATATTTTCTTCCACCGGTCGGGTTTACCGCTGAAGAGGCAGTAACCATGCTTATGGGCACTGACTTTATCGAACAGAGGCTGGATGGCGATTACGCAAGCGTAGCTAAGGCGGCCCGGCGCAAAATTGAAGCTATTCTGCCGGAAACCGTGCGCGACGAGTCGACGCGCGTTCGGGAAACGATGCGGCTTCTTCAGGTAGGCGAGCCGATAACCAGCTTGAGGGAGAAGGATTATCTCGGACAAGCCAGGCGGGCAATTATGGAGCGCCGCAAATTGCGTATAACCTATCTGAAAAAAATGCCGGAAACAGACGGCAATCGGAAAAGTACGCGCGATGTCGCTCCATACGGATTGGCGTTGATTCGGGGAAATTGGATTTTGATTGCACATTGCGAGCTGCGGCAAGAAATTCGGCATTTCCGGTTGTCGCGGATGACGGGGCTGACCGTATTGGAGGATCGCTTTCTCGTTCCAAACGGATTTAATCTTAACAACTACCGTCCGTCGGACGACCGTAACGAACGGGTGGCGGTTCTGGCTAATCCTGAAATTGCGGATAAAATCGCCGAGACTTGTCATTATTATATGGAATCGACCGAGGAGCGGAAGGACGGTCTGATCGTCAACTTTTTAGTCCGACAGCCGGAGGAACTGCTGACTTATCTCCTCGGCTGGGGCGGGGATGTCAAAGTGCTGGAACCGGAATCTCTTCGACAGCGGATGCGGGAAGAGGCCGAAAAAATCTTAGAACGCTACTGACACGCTATTGTCAGTAGCGTTTTGTTAAATTGGGATTGTATCCAAGAAGGAATAACGAGGAGTTGTTTGATTCATGAGAAGTACAGCGGAAGCGTTACAGGCATTTGAGACAGTCGTAGGACGTTACTTAAGCGAACTGGAAAGCCTCGATATGGAGCAGCTGCTAAAAAAACCGAACGAGGAGGAATGGTCGATTGGTCAAATGTATATGCATCTCATTCAATCGGCACAATTCATGCATTTGAACAATGTTGATCAATGTTTGGCCGGAAGCGAAGCGACAGTAGACGCTGCGGAGGAAAAAACGGAGAGGGGCAAAGGAGCCTTCGAGCTGGGAAGTTTTCCTCCCGTGCGGATACGGGTACCCGATTCACCGCAATACACCCCGAAACAGCCGGAGAGCAAGGAGCAGCTTAAGGAAGGCTTGCTCGGTGTCGTGGAGCGGACGAAACGTACGGAATCCGCTGTGAGTAAAGTGCCGGAGAGCAGAAAAATTATTCATCCCGGATTCGGCGCGCTAAACGCCAACGAGTGGTTTTTGCTTATTGAAATGCATTACAGGCACCATTTATTGCAGTTGGAACGTTTAAAAGATTTCTGGGAAATAACGTATGAATGACGATGTAAGAAGCGGACTCGCAAACCGCTAATTTATCTGTTAAAATGAAATTTACATCAGCAGCTTGGTTAGTCAACTTATGTATACGGTCGTGAAGAACACGCCGCATTTGCCTTCCGCTGGGAGGGCTGTGCGGCTTTTTTGCGTTCTGCACGCGCTCTAGCAAGCATGGTATACTAAAGGAGAGAACGTCGCATGTCGGCACATCGGCTTAAGCCTAAAAACGATTTCCTCTTCAAAAGACTGTTCGGGGAATCGGACAGCAAGCATCTGCTGATTCCGCTGCTTAATGCGATTCTGGGAGCGACAAGCCGCCGTTCCATTGCGGATGTCACGGTTATCGACAACAAGGAGCTTGTAAAGCAGGTTCTCGACGGCAAAAGCGGGCGGCTGGACGTGCGGTGCGAATCGGATCGCAGCGAACAGATCAACCTGGAGGTACAGATCGAACGGGAGCTTGCGATGGACAAACGGTCTTTGTTCTATGCCGGCACGATGTATACCGGCTCCATTAAAGAAGGAAACGACTACGCGCAATTAAAGAAAACGATCGCCATTAATATTCTCGACTTCGATTTTTTGCCGTCAGCGCATTTTCACAGTACAGGAGTTGATTGCGATGGACGCTTCCATCAAATCCGCGGAGGAACGACTGGAATGGTTAAGCAGCGACGAGAAAACAAGGCAGCTTTACGAAGCGCGCGAAGAAGCGCTGTATGAACGTACGAGCTTGATTAACGCCGGCATTCGGAAGGGCGCTGAAAAAGCGCTGCTCGAAACTGCAAAGAAATTGCTGGATTTGGGCATCGATATCGACAAAATCGAAAAAGCGACCGGGCTGACGGAGGCGCAGTTCAAGTCGGATTGACGATGCAATGTTTCTTTTCATCCGCGAATTATGGTTTAATACCTGTATATGAAATCATCCAAACTTCCCATGATCTACGGCATCGTCGTTATCGTCGCCGTGCTGCTTATGCTGCCCAAGTATGCTTTTAACGACCCGGACACGTTCTGGCATATCGAATTGGGGAGCTATATGCTTGAGCACAAGCATATCCTCCATCATGCCATCCATACGTTCTACGAAGACAAGCTGCCCTATATTCCGCACGAGTTCGGCTTTCAGATTTTAGCGGCGCTGTTCTATCAGGCGTTCGGCTGGCCCGGCGCTTATTTGCTGACTGCGCTCAGCCTGCTGCTGCTCGTTCCGGGGCTGCTTCGCCTTGCCCGCGTATCGCGCAAGGAGTTGGGCATGGAGGAGGATCATCCGCTGATGCTCCTGTTCGTGCTGCTTGTCGCCTGCTGGATTTATTACGGTTATTTTAAAATCAGGCCGCAGATGATTTCCGCCGGGCTGATCGTCTGGTTTGTCGTCTTCTTGCGGGAATTTCAGCTGCGGGTCGGCTGGAAGCCCGCCGTCGCCTTGATGGCACTGTCCCTGCTCATTGCGAATATCCATACGGGAGTCTGGCTTGTCATCGCCGTGTTTACGGGCATGGCGCTCCTGGAGTCGCTGCTGAACAGACAACTGGATAAGCCTCGCATTTGGACGTTTGTGGGTATTTGGCTTGTCGGACTGCTGAATCCGGGAGGTCTCAAAAGTCTGTTCTTCATTCTGACCGTGACGAAAAACGATTTCAACATGCTCATCAACGAATGGCAGCCGATTCAGTTCAACAAGTTGGATAGCCTGCCGATTGTGCTGCTGCTCCTGTTTTTTGTTCTGACGCTGCCGTATGCGCTGCGCGGCAAGCCGTTTCGTTTTTTCCTGGCTGCAGGAATTTTGTATTTGAGCATCGCCAATTTCAAGCAAAACCTGTTCATGTGGCTGCTCATTCCCTATTTCGCCGCAGCCGCACTGGACGCGGCTCCGTCATGGCTGCGGTCGTGGCGGCCGCAGCTGCGCATGCCGGTCATTCTGATCTGCCTCGCAGTCGGACTGGCCGTCAACAGCGCTGTCGTATTCGTCAAGACGCCGCAGGTAGATGCAAAGAATTATCCGGTCGAGGAAATGAACTACATTATGGCGAGCGCACCGGATGATCATCGCCCCAGAGTGCTGTCCACCTACGGCACCTCCGGTTACGTCATGTTCCGGGGCGGAGACATTCTGACCGACGGCAGACAGGATCCCTTTATAACCGAAGCGTCCAAAGGAACGCTCGGCTGGAACGCGTTCGAGCGCTCGATGCACGGCTTCTCGGTTTACTTGCCGGAAATCGTCTCCTACGACAAGCCCGATTACGTAATCGTCCGCCGCGATTCCTCCTGGAAGCTGTACAACGGCTGGGTCGAGGCATTCGGCGAGCCCGTCTTCAAAGGAACGTACGGCAGCGTATTCGCGATATCGCAGCGCTAGACGTTTTTGCGCTTCAAAATTTGGTAGACGCTGCTGGACATGCCAACCAGGATGCCGGTGATCGGGAATACGGCCCAGTTGACGTCCCAACGTTGATAGACAAAGCCCGTGAACAGGAACACGGCTGTCGCCAAAGGCCACAACAGAGCGTTTACGGCCCCGATGACCCGTTCCCCTTCCTTCTTCTCTTCCGTTATATGCGGCTCCTCCAACAGCTTCGTATAAGCGCCTTGGATATTCCCGTAATAGATGAATAGAAATACCGCCACAGCCGCGCTTACCAGAAAAGCGGATACTCCATACGGGGTAAGATCGTCGTCGACATAGCTCATCGCGAAAATAAAAATCGGCGACAACACGCATAGACAGACTCCCGTAATCAGCGCTAAACGATAGGTCCGAGCAAAATGGAACTGAGTGCGCTGTAGCGCAGCCTTGAATGCATAGGGCAGCCGAAAATCCCGCTCCAGATTGTCGAACCGGCTAAGCTTCATTCCACTGTGAATGAACATTCCGACCGCTGCGGCAAAAAGCACGAACATCCCGATCAGTCCCAGCATCGTACCCTTTTCGGCCTCGTTAGCCGTGAATAAAGATTTGTTTTCAAATATCGTATCCAGAATCAGCAGCAGCGCCACCCCGCAAGCAGCGAGAACAATGCCGAGACCGGTCCATAATCCGGAGCCGCGTTTGGCAGCCATGTAAGGTAAGCCTCATCTTCCGACAGCATAGGCACAGGGACATGCAGAGCCGACTTCGCACCAGCCGCATCGATGCCGAGCTCTGCCGTCAGCTCTTCGATATTGCCGAATTCCGAAATAACGATTCCGATCGCCTCGTTCTCCGATTTGCCTTCCCGCTTCAGCTCCAAGTATTTCTCTTCCATTCCGGTTAAAAGCTCCTGCTTCAGACGCATCAACTCCGGGTTTCTCGGCAGACCGGCAAACATATTATCCAGATATACGCTATCGTCTCCATGCCCTGTTACCACTCTCTAATAAATGGGTTAACTACCTCTTGCGTAACCTTCCATTCCGCGCATTTCTCCTTGTAGTATGCAAGGCCCAGCGGAGTCATTCGGTAATAGGTGCGCCGCTTGCCAAAGCTCTCATCCCGGTAGAAGGATTCAATATATCCGTTCTTCTCCAGCCGGGTGAATGCGGAATACAGCGTTGTCTCCTTCATGACGTACTTCTCCTGAGTCAGCTGCCTGATGTTCTTGGAAATCTCGTACCCGTAGGAATCCCCGTCCAGCAACATGTAGAGAATGAGCGTATCATTGTAGCCGCGTATCACGTCGCTGCTGATCACAATTGGCATCCCCTCTTGATTACTTCACCTGTCGTAGTAGTTGAAGTATAACATAATTACTACGACAGATGAAGTAGTTGTTTGAAAACAATGAAACGACCGCATGGCGACGACTTCCGCTCGCGTCATAGAAAAAGTAAATAGAGCGGCACATTCGCCGCTCCATCTGTAAAGTCATCGCCGCAACAATGCCGGTCTTCCAATAGCCCCTCGTCAGCATTGGGCGCCTGGCACTAGTCATCGAAATCTTCATCAAAATCTTTGTAGCTAATTGGTTTAGACCCGGTGTAACCCAAACTTTTTGGCATATTATAACCGTTACTTTTATTGTAGGACATGTGGTTATTCAGCAGAGTCGAGTTATTGTAAGCGTCGCTGCCGTTCAGCAAAGTCGAGTTATTGTAAGCGTCGCTGCCATTCAGCAAAGTCGAGTTATTGTAAGCATCGCTGCCTCCCGATATAGACGCTTTTTTGTAGCTACTGCTGCTACTGCCTGTCTTCGCCTTGCTCTCTTCAGTCAAAGCAGCGGTATTGCCTGCCGGGGCGCCCCAAACCTCGTCTTCGTCGCTCGATGTCCTGATATTGTTGTCTCCGGCAAGGGGCAGGCTTTTCCGGGAACTGCGCTCGTTCTCATCAACTACCAGCTTTTTCCCAGGCACATTACTTATCGAACCGTAGCCAAAATATTTCTCCTGCGGCAGATCCGGAACAGGCGCGACTTCTTTGCGTTTCGCCAGCAATTCCTTCATTACGTTGCCATGCTTCGATTGCACATCGCCGCGATAATCGTAGGCGATCGGATCGTGACGCTCCGTCTTCCTGAGCAGTTCTCTGAGCATTTGGTTTTTCTGGTCGTGCGCGTCGCGCATCCGTTCTTCGGCAGCATCGGGCGCATGGTCGGCATATCCGAGCAATTCCAGCGCAGACACTTGCATATTTTTCGTAAACGCCTGCCTGCTCCCCTGCATCTTAGGCATAAAATTGCCGTCGATATCGCGTCTGCGCACCTTTTTCCCCGTTGTCGAATCGACCTTGTCTTTGCCTGTCAAATAGTCCGTTTCATACTGGAATTCAGGCTTTCCTACAAACTCCACGCCCAACTGTTCAATCGGAACATTGTTGTTCTCAAGCTGCTGCACAGTCTGCACCATCTGCTTCGAACCCGGCTTGTAGTGGCCGCTGGCATCGGAAACCAGCTCAATTTGTCCATCGCGAACTTGAAGCTCGCCAGCCCCGGCGATATCATCCCCGGCATTAAAGGTGGAATGGTGGATTCTCTCCATCGAAGGAAGCTGCATATTTCGAAGTGAAGCTTGATGCTCCGGCGTCTCTTGCAAATCTTTCAAATCCTGTTTGCGTTGGTCATGGACGCGCTTGGAACGATCCGAATTTTCCTTGACTGCATCCATAGAATGAAATTCGCCCAAAGCGTTCATCGTGAAAATGTGCCGGTCTGCCTTCGCTCCCACCGTCGACGATTCTAAAGCCCCTATCGTATCCAGCGATTTGCCGTCTGTCGCGTTGATCATTTTACCGGACTTGTCGAACCCCCGGGCATAGGAGGCTCGCTGCGATTCATTCGCATAGAAGGTCGTCGAATCCAGGTCTACGCCGCGGATGCCGCCCCTGTACAGCATCTCTTTATCAAATTCGGATTCCTTGTTATTTTCCAGAGCGAATCTCGACCCCGCCGCAGCCGGCTGGAGGGATGGAGCGATCAGTCCGGACAAACTATCCTGATTAGCGTCCTCCGTATCATCATCCGAGTCGTCGTCAAAATCATCATCGTTATCCTCGAATAAATCCTCCCTCACCCGAGCAGGAAACACACCTTGCTCCGGGGTAACAGCCCCTACCGCAGAGGAAATCGATTTGTTGTTCGACAACTGCGGAGGCGGGAGCGTACTGCTGCTCTTGCTGTCCCAGTCAAAGTCAAAATCGTCATCGTCATCCGACTCGTTATCGTTCTCCTTAAACGGCACATATCCCTTCGCCAGAGGCTTCGGCCCTGACGATGTCGTGGAACTGCTGCCAATATTCCAGTCAAAGCTTGAGCTGCCGCTGGTCGACTCGCTGCCGTCCTCGAATGGTACATACCCCTTCGGCAATGGCTTGGATTGCGGGATTGTCGTGGAACTGCTGCCAATATTCCAGTCAAAGCTTGAGCTGCCGCTAGTCGACTCGCTGCCATCCTCGAACGGTACATAACCTTTCGGCAGCGGCTTGGATTGCGGGCTTGTCGTGGAGCTGCCGCCGATATTCCAGTCAAAGCTTGAGCTATCGCTGGTCGACTCACTGCCGTCCTCGAACGGTACATACCCTTTCGGCAGGGGCTTGGATTGTGGACTTGTCGTGGAACTGCTGCCAATATTCCAGTCAAAGCTGGAGCTATCGCTGGTCGACTCACTGCCGTCCTCGAACGGTACATAACCTTTCGGCAGGGGCTTGGATTGTGGACTTGTCGTGGAACTGCTGCCAATATTCCAGTCAAAGCTGGAGCTATCGCTGGCCGACTCGCCATCCTCATACGGCACATACCCCGGCGGCAACGGCTTCGACTTTGGAGTTTCCGGTTTGTTCTCGGGAACGTTTGTGATGTTCTGCGGCTTCGGGAGCTGCTGTTTGCGGTGTCCGCCGATTTGCGTCTTGATCCGATGCGAGCCAAGCGTCGGCTTGGGCACTGTCGGCACAAACCTCTGCGTTGCCTGATTCCCAATCATCTCTTGCATATCCAACACCTGCTGCGTACGGTGTCCGCCGATTAGCGACTTCGTGCGATGAGAGCCGATAATCGGCTTTTTCGACGGCTTGGCTCCGATAAAAGGCGTATTCTTCGAAGAGACGGCGTTACTGCGTTCTCTGGGCATGGGTAACCTCCGATCATCAGCATACTTGCGGTTAGTTCATCACACGATTAGCCGGATTCGGGACTAATCCACCATCCCCAGCGCCTGCAAAGTTCGGATAAACACCGTTGCAGCCTGCGCGCGCGTCACCTGACCTTGCGGGTCGAAAGAATCCGCCGATACTCCCGTCATAATTTGCAACCGGATCATCAATCGAACGTCTTCCTGATAGGCCGGATTCACGATTTCCATGTCCTTGTAGCTATTATCATTCGCGTTAACCTCTTCCGTTGCTGTCGGCCTCTTATCCAGAGCGACGACAGCCGCCAGCATACTTGCCATTTCTTCACGAGTCAGCGCCTGATTCGGCTTGAAGCTGCCGCCCTTCGCGAAGTCCAGCAACCCAAGCGCTTTAGCTTTCGCCACAGCGTCCGCGTACCAAGCGCCGGCTCCAATGTCGCGATAAGGCGCATTGCCGCCGGCAGATGTCGCGCCGTCGTTGGCCGATGCGCCGCCGCGTCCGAGCGCACGAACGAGCATCACCGTAAACTCCGCTCTCGTCACCGCTTTACCGGGATCATAACGTCCTTCGCCAACCCCTTCGACAAGCCCTTTTGCCGCCGCCAATTCCACATCCGACTTCGCCCAATGCTTCTCCTGCACATCGGCAAAGCTCACGGCATTTTCCGCCACCATATAGACGCTATTGGAATACGAGTGAATCATCACGTACCACATGCCGTCCAGCTTCACAGCCGTGGCAGGGACAAACTCGAATTTCTTCGTCGTCCCGTTGTAACGAAATGCGCCCCATTGCTCCGGCATGGCTGTAACGTTCCCCGGCATCGGGATGATTCGGATGATTGCCTGTGAGAATTGATCCGCCGTCCCGATCGTCCGGCCTGTCTTCGTATTCACGATCTCCAGATGATAATCGACCATCGCGCCGATCACTTTGCCGTTCGGCAACCCGTCCGCCAATGCAGCTTGCAGTCCCTTGTCGCCAGACTTATCCGTCAAGCTGATCTTGAAGCTAACCTCTTCGACTGTGAGGTTGTTCTTCACCAGCAGCTCCTTCAGGCTCGGGATGAGCGACGCCAGATGAACAGGAAGGCGATAGCTTCCGTAAGGCGTCTTGATCTCAATGATGAAGGCGGCGTTCTGATCCGCGAAGCTTGCCAACAAGCTTACGGGTATGCTGGCATAGGCCGATCCGCCCCTCGGCTCCACTTCCAGCGTCACCGACGGTTTGGACGTGTCGATGCCGGTCGGGTCAAACGGCTTGCCGTTCAGATCGATCTCCGGCTTCGTCACAGTTGGCGCTGTACCGCCGCCACCGCCGCCCGTGCCGGTTCCTGTTCCCGGCGTTGGCGCGGCATCAGCCAGCGTAAAGCTGACGGTATAGTCCTTGAAGGTTACCTCATCCTCGGCAGTAACCTGCACCGTTGCGCTTCCGGGCAGGGACGCCGCTTGCGTGATGGTTACGGCAGCCTTTCTATCGTCTGCGTCTGCGCCTACTGTCGCCGCCATACTGCCGGGCAGAGTACCATAAGGCAGTTCCACGTGATAGGTAAGCACATCAGGGTCAAAATCGGTTATCCTACTGCCGCCTACAGTCAGAATACTCAGGTCGGCGTTGCTTCCGGGCGTGTAATTCCTTACGACATCCAGAGTAAGCTCGGCAGAATTTCCCTGATCGAAGTAAATCGTAAAGCTCACTTCGTCCCCTTCGCTGAAACTCTGCGCCGCAAGATAGCTGTCTTTGATGGTCAGCACCTCTCCACTCACACTATAGTCGGCGGGCGTCGTCAGCAGCACATGGCCATAGACAACATTCGTTACGCTAGCTGCACTGTTCCAAGTAATTTTGGCGCTTATATCGCCGGGGAAATCCAGATCGTATCTTACAGCTTTCGGACTGATCGTTGCCGAGCTAATAATCGGCGTATTCTCGTCGGGAATAACAGTCGTATCGCTGACCGCAATGGTCAACATCCGCTCGACGCCTCCGGTAAAAGAAAACGTTAAGCTTGTCGTACCGACCGGCTGTGTCGCCAGATAATTTCTGGAGATCATCACCGTATTTCCGAGGACCGCGTAGTCGGTGTTTCGCACAAGCTCCTCTGATTCATTACGAATGCCGGTTAATGTATTGCCGTTCAGCGACAGCGTTATTGCGATATCCGCTTGAGCAGTCGTATTTTTATCGAAATCGGCTGTACTCGGGCTGATCGTGCTGTTCAGCGCCGAATTATCCAGCACGAAGCGCTCGGATACCGCGTGAACCTCATTGCCTGCCGCATCCTTCCCCTGAACGTGCAAGTACCAATCTCCATCCACGCCTTCTTTCGTCAGCAGACTGCCATTACTCAACAACTGCCAACCGTCTGTTGGTTTAGTCGTGTTGCTTTGCGTCCATACATATTCCAACGTGGAGATCACCAGACCGCTGCCGCCAGCGTCATAGACCGTTGCCGTTACCGAAGCTGCCCGTGCAGATGTTCCGTTGCCATCCGGACTGAAGGCAACCGTTGGCGGCGTCTTATCGATATTGATCGCAAGCGGGATGCTTAAGCTGCTATTGCCAAGCTGATCGGTCACCTTGAACACGACCGTATTCATTCCTGTTTGCCAGAATACGGCATCCAGACCAAAAGGATTTTCCCCCTCTCCGTTCAACGACCAAGTTACAATGGGGGGGCCATTCTCTAAGGCTTCTGCCGCAGCGAGCACCTTAACGCTTCCATTCGTCCATTCCCCGCTCTTATAGGCGTCGCCATCCGATCCATCCGGATTTACCTTATTCATCGTGGGCGTCAGCTTGAAGTTCCCCTTGCTGATGTTTACAGTGCGACTCTCGAGTTTCACATTGCCGATTGCATCGCTCGCTTGGAAAATGATCGTATGAACTCCGGATTCGGTCAGAGTGACCGGTTCAAGATCAGAATAATCCGACCACGTCTTGCCCCCATCAAGCGTATACTTTAAGGTTGCGATGCCGCTTAGCGAATCTGTCGCTGTGGCGGTTATAACCACGTTCTTGCCTGTCCACGTATTCTCCGGATAAACGGCATTGTCGTCCTCCGTCTTCATCGTCACGCTGACCACGGGCGGCGAGTTATCAATCAAGAATGGCGCTGAAGTTTTGCTCGCCGAATTCCCTGCATAATCTCTGGCCCGGACGTGCAAATACCAGTTCCCATCCGCGCCGGTGTGCGTAAATTGCGCGAGTTGCGTGGCTGGAAGGAGAGAGAAACCGTCCCATCCACTTACAGGAGCGGATGCCGAGTCCGACCAAGCATACTCCAGCGTAGACGCATCGATGCCGCTCGTCGCATCCGTGACCTGAACAGCGGTCGTAATCGTTCTTAACGGCACAGCGCTGCCATCAGGATCAAAGTGAATAACAGGCGGCTCCCGATCGCGAGATACCGTTAGCGTATACGTCTTGGGCGGCTTCATATAAGGTTCCACGCGAACCTTGATCACGGATCCGGTAGGCGGAACCGTAACTTCGACCGATTGGCCGCTCGGCTGCAGCTGGTCATTGATATATAGTGCGGAATAAGCGGAATCTTTCAAATCCGCCTTGATATGAACGCTCGATACCCCCGGGGCGATGTCATAGTGATACGAAGTCACGGATGGAGAAAATGCAGGGGAAGACGCACCTTCCGCAAGCGTCAAACCGATCAATTCATTGTCGCCCGGCACAGAGGTTTGCAGGCCCCAACTCACGACGGTGCCGTCCCGCTTCAATGCCAAGGAATGATTACGACCAGCCGATATGGCAATCACATCCTCAAGCCCGGCGGGAGGTATTGCTTTTCCATACTGATTGTCGCCCCAGCCGACAACCGTGCCATTTCCTTTCAACGCCAAGGCGTGAGCTTCGTTGGCCGATATCGCAACCACATCGTTCAGCCCAGCCGGAACGTTGAGGATTCCGTTCCCGTTATATTCTTTGCCCCAAGCGACAACTGTGCCGTTCGACTTTAACGCCAAGGCATACATGTATCCGGCATCAATCGCAACCACACCGGATAAACCGGCAGGCATACTCGTCGCCCCCGATCCGTTCGTTCCCCAATCGACGACCGTGCCGTTATATTTCAAAGCCATCGAATAATAAGCGCCTGCGGCTACTTTAGTAACGCTGCTTTTCGCCGCATCCGGGATCGTCGATTGTCCATTGCCATTAAGCCCCCATCCGATTACCTCGCCAGCGCCCGGCAGAATCGATGTTTCCCTGACCGTCAAGGTGTGCTTGCCTGCCGCCGCCATGGAGATGACCTTGTTCAGACCGGGAGGGACATTGGTCTCGCCTGCGTCGTTGCCTCCCCACACCGCAACCGTGCCGTTTGATTTGCGAGCCATGAAGGTGGTGTCCTTCGCATAAACTTCGACCACGTCCTTCAGCCCCGCAGGAGGCTTGGCCCAACTGTCGATCTTGGTTCCCCATACGATGACGGTGCCGTCCGATTTCAAAGCGATGGAATTATCCTGAGCGGCTGCGATCTGAGTCACTTTAACCGTAGCGGGCGAAGCCGCCTCTGCCGGCTTCGCAACGGGAACCGCGCACAGCCACCCCAGAATGACAGCCATCCCTATGTTGATCCACTTTATATTCGTTTTTTTACGGTTACATTGGTAACTCATTGACCCAGCTCCTTCACTGCGCGGAATATCACGCCCTACTGGCGCAGATTTGCGTTTCTTCCATATAGATGGGATTATATCAGCAGTTCCTCATAGAAAATCTTAATGAAATCTTAATGGATTCGGCGTCGTCCTCCTGAAAAAAACAAATTCCCGATAAATCGTGCTATGATCAAGCTAACTCAAATTTGGAGACGGTGACGATTATACAATGGAACAAATACTCGTAGTGGATGATGATCCCCAAATCCGAGAAGTGATCCGTGCCCATATCGAACAAGCGGGAATGAGCGCCGTCGAGGCCGGGTCCGGGCGCCAGGCAATCGAACGACTGGAATCGGAGCGCATAGATGTCCTGATTCTGGATCTGATGATGGACGATCGCGACGGTTTCGAGGTGCTGGGCTACTTGAACGCTCGCAGATTGGACACGCTGACGATCGTGGTCAGCGCCAGAAGACAGGAGCAGGACAAGATCGTCACACTCGGACTCGGAGCCGACGATTATATGACAAAGCCCTTCAGTCCGATGGAGCTAATGGCCCGCATACGAGCCGTTCTGCGCAGACGGTACCCGGTCTCCAATCATCCCTCCCTGGTCATTCGCTTAAATCGTCTGATCCTGGATGTCGATAACTATACGATGCTCGTCGATGGCGAGAAAATAACGCTGACTTATGTGGAATGCGGCCTGATGCAGCTCTTCATGCAAAATCCCGACAAAGTGATGACGAAACTCGAAATCTATCAGCAGGTGTGGCAGCACGAGCGCTATGACGACAACAATCTAAGCGTCTATATGAGCCGGCTGCGCAAGCAATTGGAACGCGGGAAATCCACCTGGGAAATTCAAACGGTTCGCGGCGTCGGCTACCGGCTGACGGGAGCCGGAATATGAAGCTGCGCACCAAGCTGTGGCTGCTGCTTGTCGTGAGTACCGCGATCAGTATGGTTTTGTTCGGTTATAGTTCGGTCTGGATCGGAAAAATCGCGAATAAGGGCTACGCCCTGTTCCAGCTTAATCCGCTTGCAGAATCCGTTGTGGATGCGATCGAGGAACTGCCTGAATTCGGAGAAGATACGCTTAGACAAACTCTGGACCGCGCGCATGCGGAGCATCCCGCCATTCGTTGGATATGGCTGGACGATCAGGGCCGGTCCATGTATGATACGGCCGGGCTCAACCCGACTTTTACGTTCCGCGATCTGGCGGCGCTGATGCAGAACATGCCGGAGAGATACTTGACGGATGACGATGTTCATATTCTTACGCCGGCGACAAGAGACGGACAGACGTATTTCCTGCTCCTCGGCATTCCGGCCTCCGAGATGAAGCAGGGCGAAGTGTATTTTATGGTGCGCACGCTGAAATCGCTGCTCACGCTGGTCGTTCCGCTTATCCTGTCGTTCTCGCTGCCTTTTTTACTGGCTATCTGGTTGTTTTCCTCCATTAATAAAAGAATTCGGAAGCTCAACCATGCCCTGAATCAACTGAACATCCAGAGCGACTCTCCGGCGGTGGAATTGGCGGATTCCTCCAAGGATGAGCTCGGCCAGCTCACGCAGCATTACAATTCCATGGCGCATCGCATCCGCTCCCAATTCGCGGAAATTCAGCAGTTCGAGAGCAAGCGCAAGCTGCTGCTCTCCAACCTGTCGCACGATCTGCGCACGCCGCTGACGACGATGCTCGGCTGCGCGGAAATGATTCGCACCGGAAACTATAAAGATGCAGCCGAGCTTCAATCGCGAGCCAAAATCATTCTGCAGCGCTGCAGATATATGGACAAGCTGCTGGATCAAATGCTGGACATCTCCCGCCAGGACGCGGACGATCTGACCCTTCGTGCGGCGGATCATAATCTATCCGAGATCGTTCGCAAGATCGCCGTCGAATATATCATGATACTCGATGGAGATCAGATTCATCTCGATATCGAGGTTCTGGACGAGGACATTCACCTCTCGATCGATGCCTCTCTGATCGAAAGAGCCGTGCGAAATCTTATGGATAACGCGATTCGGTATGGCAGAGACGGGCGATATCTCGGCCTCCAACTGACGGCGGACAATCATTCCGTAAATATTATCGTGAAGGATAAAGGAAAAGGGATACCTCCGGAGCATCAAGCGCATGTTTTCGAACGCTTTTACCGGGTGGACGGCGGAAGGCAGGGAGAAGGGTTGGGAATCGGCCTGGCGATTGTCAAAGAAATCGTCGAAGCTCACCAGGGCAGCGTAGAGATGAGCAGTACGCCAAATGTGGAGACGGCGTTTCGGATTTCGCTGCCTCGCGGGCATGGGGGGACGGCTTAATTTTCCGGTTGAAGTTCAAATGAAAAGGTCCATTCTCGAGCATGAGCCAACAAAAAAGAGCGAGATTACTGCCCGGAGCATTCGGCCGCAATCTCGCTTGTTTTATTGTCGTGCTATGGACAGCAACTCCAGCCATATCAGACGCAACGATCCTTCCGCGCAACGGAGCTTCAGGCTGTGATCGCCCGGTCCCACAGCGCCCAGATCGACCTCGCCGTACGTCCGCCATTCCTCGCCCTGCGCGTCGACGCATCCCAGCGCTCGGCCGTCCAACTCCGCCGCCAGCTTACCGGTTTCGCCGACCGCCTGCAGCTTCAAGCGAACGGCCAGTTCTGCCTGCGGATCGCGGTCGTCTCCGATAAAATCGTAGACGAACCAGTCTCCGGCGGACAGCTCCAGACATAACCATTGATCCGGCTCCCACTCCTCGCCGCCGCCATGCGCAAACGTCGCGGTTGTCCGTTCGCTGTCGACAAATCGGATCGCGGTGCGATCCCCCGTTCGGAAGCCTACGTCTATGCCCTGCTCCGCTCCTGATCCTACTCTTGCGCCTACTCCGGCCTCCGACTCGCCGGAAGCGCACCCAAAGCTGACGCCCTCGCCTTTGTACCCGTAGAAAACGGCCGGAATGCGCACCGGCGCACGGCGCAGCAGAGAGCGCGCCACCTCCGGCCGATACTCGCAATCGGCCAGCCGCATATTGTCCAGGTAGCTTCCCAAAATGCGTTCGGCCGTCTCGGCGGACGGTTTAAACCCGCCCTGCAAATAATCGACCAGCAGCCCCCAGCCTTCCGGCGTGCGGATCGAGCAGGGAGAGTTGGTCGCGCTCAGCTTCTTCCACGTCCAGAAATTCCACGAAATCTCTTGATCCTCGAACAGCCGGAAGGCGCCCGTGTACCAATCTTTATTGTTTTCGCCGCCCTCGCCCATAAAAATCGGCACGTTCCACTTGTCGCGAAGCTGCAAATAGCGGTCAATGCTTTCCGTATCGGGATTGTTCCAATACTTATGGAATTGGAGCAGCACGTTGTCGTCCAGCGGCTCGTCGCCGAACGCCTCTGCGAAGATCGACCAATCCGTCGACCAATGCACGCCCTCCAGAATGATCATATGCCGCCGATCCACCTCGCGAATCGCCCGCACAATCTCCCGGTACAGCGGCATCACTCTGCCGTACAACGACGAAAACCATTCCGGCAGCGGCTCGTTCAGCAAGTCATACCCCGCTACGATCCACTCGTCCTTGTAGCGGTCGGCCAGCATCCGCCACAGCTCCACCGTTTGCCGCCAATTGGCCTCCACCGTAAACAATTCCGGGCGGTCGAACTCCGAATCGTCGATGTTCGCCCCGGTTTGCCCGCCGGGAGCGCCGTGTAAATCCAAAATCACATAAAGCCGATGCCTCCGGCACCAGTCGATCACGCGGTCGATTAGCCCCACTCGCTCCTCGCGATAGGCCGGAATGCCGCCGTTCGCCGCTCCCCTCTCATCCAGCAAAAAACGGGCATTAATCGGCAGCCGTACCGAATTAAACCCTTCCTCGGCAATGCGGGCGATATCCGCTTCGGCGACATAACGATTATAATAGCTGTCCCAAAATTGCTCCGCCTTCTCCTTGCCGATCAGCCTCTCGATCATCGCCTCGATGCGGCGGGGACGATCGCCTTCCTTCGGAAACTTCCACATATACCCTTCCGGAAGCAGCCAGCTGCCGAATCCGACGCCGCGCAGCAGCAGCTCTTCTCCCGCGCCGTTGCGCAGCTTGCGGCCGTCGGCCCTGACAAATCCCGTTACCTCGCTATTCCTTCCATACGACAATGGAACCTTTCCCCCATCCAACTCCGAGTCTATCAAGCTTTAATCGCCCCCTCGGCAATGCCGTGCAAAATAAATTTCTGCAGCGCGAGATACAGCGCGATAACCGGCAGCATGGCCAGCACAAGCGACGCCAAAATCGCCGACCAGTCGTTGTTGTATTCGCCGAACAGCATGTTGGTCGACAGCAGCAGGGTGTAGCTTTTGTAATCCGTCAAAATCAGCAGCGGCAGCAGGAAGTCGTTCCACATCCACAGCGTGTTCAAAATGGCGATCGTCGCCGTAATCGGCAGCAGCAGCGGCAGAATAATCGTAAAAAACAACCGAAATTCGCCACAGCCGTCAATGACCGCCGCTTCGTCCAGCTCCTTCGGCACCGATTTCACAAAGCCGTGGTACAGAAACACCGCCACCGCCACGCCGAGACCGATGTACAGCAGACCAAGCCCGACCGCCGAGCCTTGAAGCCGCAGCTCCTTGCTGATTCTGACCAGCGTAATCATGATCGAATGGAACGGAATCAGCGTCGACATGACCAATAGTCCGAACAGAAAACCGCTCAGCCTGCCCGGCGTCCGCGACAGCTTGTAGCCGGCCATCGATGCAAACAGGATAATGCCCGACAGTCCTACAACGACCACTACAACCGTATTCCACAGGCTGCGAAAATAGTTCGTTTTTCGAAACGCGTCGGCATAATTGCCGAGCTCCAGCGACGAGGGCAGCGCCAAAATATGCGTCAACATCTGGCCTTGCGTCTTAACGGAATTAAGCAAGGCCATATAGATCGGAAACAACGTGACAACCGCCGCCCCCAACAAAAACAGAAACGCGGCCCAGAAGCCCAACCGTCCGCTCAACCGGCTCATGCCTGCACCTCCCGCCGCTTCATGATCGCCAGCTGGACGATCGTAATGACGACAACGATGCCGAACAGGATCATTGCTTTGGCGCTGGCGTAGCCGTAACGATTGCCGAAGCTGAACGCCTCCTCGAAAATATTGAGCGCGATCACCTGCGTCGCCCGACCCGGGCCGCCGCCCGTCAGCGAATACACCGCATCGAACACTTTAAACGAGCCGTTCAGCGTCAGGAAAACGCCGATCGTCAGCGCCGGATAGATCATCGGCAGCGTCACGTGGCGGAAGATCGCCAATGAGCCGGCTCCGTCAATCGCCGCCGCTTCCTTCAAATGCTGCGGCACGCCCTGCAGCGCTGCGATGTAAATAACCATTAAATACCCGACGCCGCCCCACAGCGACAGCGCAAGAATTGCGAAAAAGGAATACCGCGAATCCCCGATCCAAGACTGGTCCAATAGCTGCCAGCCCGTCTTGTCAGCCAAATACGGAAACACGCGCGTAAAAATAAACATCCACATAAACCCGCCGATAATCAGGCTCAGCATGTTCGGCATAAAAAAGATCGTCCGAAACCATACTTTACTCCGCCCCATCGCTTCGATCAGCACCGCCAGCAAAATCGCCAGCGCATTCTGCAGCACCAGCATATACAGCACAAACTTCGCCGTAAAAGCCAACGACTTCAGAAAAAACCGGTCGTTCATCGCTTCGATGTAATTGGACAACCCCACCATACGGTAAGCGGGGTTCAGTCCGTTCCAGTCGGTCAAGCTGTACCCGATGCCCCCGAAGGCGGGGGCAAGGGTAAATGCGGCGTAAAACGCAAGCGCGGGAAAAACGAAGGCCAGCAGCATGGCGGTCGGTTTCCATCGTCTGGTTGTTGCCATTGTATTCACTCCCGATCCGGGCGCCGCGTATGGCGCGCGCTGCGTCAATTGCTGTTGACGGCCGTCCGCCATACTTTGTCCAACGAAGCGATGATGTCGTCCTGCGTGACGTCTTTGGCGTAATAGCTTTGCAGCAGCTTGGCCGTCTCGTCGGTCACGCCGTTCGGCAGCTTGAGGTCGAGATACGCCTTGCCTTGGGACACGTATTCGCTCGCTTCGTTTACCCAAGGAAACACCTCGTACGTATGCACCGTGGCAATCGGGTTAAACTTCAGCTCTTCGAACAGCGCGGAGGAATCCTTGTCATCCAAAATGTAGTTAAGCAGGTCGAGCGCGACCTCTTGGTTTTTGCTCGTTGGCGAAAGCGCGAGAGACGTCGAGGTGGCCAGATTGATCATCGTGCCTTCCGGATCGTTGCTGACCGGCAGGGGAGCAACGCCAAACTCCATGTCCGGGTTAACCTTGAGAATCGTCTCCGCATTCCACGGACCTTGCACCCACATCGCCGCGCCGCCGCTGGCGAACTCGGCGGAGCCCGCTTCGTTGCCCGTCTCGAACGGTTTGTCCGTGCCGTTAGCCATAATCAAGTCGATAATGTCGAAGACGGACCGGACGTCGGCGTAAGACGCTTCGCCGGCGTTCATCTTGTCGATCCAATCGGGATGAGCCGAGGACACCGTGCCGCCAAGCGACAGAGCCATCATCAGTTGCGGAATCCACGATTCCTGGAAGGCGAGCAGGAACGGCTTGACGTCGGCCGCTTGCAGCTTCTCGGCTGCGGCTTTCATCTCGTCCAGCGTTTGCGGCGGCGTCAGCCCGTTGTCGGCAAATATTTTTTTATTGTAGAGATAACCCCAGGACAGACTTTCCAGCGGAAGTGCCGCAACTTTGCCTTCGTACTTCACCGTTTCGGCAACGGCCTCGTACAGCTTGCCGACAAACGGCTGTCCCGTCAGATCGGCGACGTAGCCCGCATCGAAGTAAGTCGGAATATCGTTGGCATGCAGCGTGTACAGATCCGGCGCGTCGCCCGAGGACAGCCGCGATTGCAGGATTTGCTTGGCCTGATCGGCGTTCGGCATCTCCAGTTGGATCGTGACGTCGATGTTTTTCTCCGCAAGCTGCTTGGCCTTGAACTGGGCGAAATAGCTTTCGAATTGATCTTTGAAGCGAGGAAAACTCATAAACACTTTCAGCTCGACCTTGGTCGGATCGAGCTTCGCCGTCTCTGCAGGCGTCTCGCTTGCAGTCGCCCCGCTTGCGGACGGCGACGCCGTGTCGCCGCTGCCGGCTCCTCCGCTGTTATTTCCCGAGCTGCATGCCGCCAGCGCAGCGGTCATCGTCAGTGCCAGCAATAAATAAAGCGCTCTCTTCATGTTCGATTCCCCCTATGGTAAGTTGCTGCTTCAGTATAGCGGAGGGGTAAAGCGCTTTCTTTCGAGGATTTTAACTTTGTATGTTGCACAATATTGATCTTGGAAGCGCGCCGCTTACCCATCCTTGCGCAGCTCTCCCGGCGTCATGCCGAAATGCTTCTTGAACACGCGGTAAAAGTAAGCGACATCCTCGTAACCGATCAATTGCGCCGCATGTTTAATCGACACCCCTTCGTCCGCAATCAGCATTCTCGCCTTCTCCATGCGCCTGCGCACGATGTAATCCGACAGATTTTCTCCCGTGGACGCCTTGAAGACCCGGCTGAGATGCTCCTTGCTGACGAGAAATTGTCCCGCGACCGATTCCAGCGAGATCGCCTCCTGATAGCGGGCGTCGATGTAGCCGATCACGTCGGCCAGATCGAGACGGTTGCGCGAATGTCGGAGCGCCAGCAAGGCGTCGATCGCCCGCCCGTACAGCTCAAGCGCCGCCCGCAGCGCTTCGCCCGCTCGATCGCCGTCAACCGGAGAGAACCGTGCGGAATCCGCCGACAGCAGTTCCTCAAGCGTCAGCGACTGCTGCGACAGAAACCGCTCCAGCATCAGCAGCAAATCCGCCGCTACTCTTGCCTCTTGATCCGCTCCTGCCCCGCTCTCCTCCACGCCTGTCATCAGCCGGCCGAACATCTCCTCCGCCCGCTCCCGGTTCAGCCCCAGCAGGCTGGCGTACAAGCGCTCCCGCAAATCCGCATACCGCTGCAGCGCCTCCCTATTCGGGAATAACGGGGATAACGACTGCTGCGCCCCGGGTCGTCGCGCGGCGGCTTCCAGCTCCTTTTTGCTCTGCTCAAGCGCGGCTTCCAGCTCCTCGGGGCGGATCGGCTTCAACAAATATTCGATCGCCTTGGAACGAATCGCCTGCTTCAAATACATAAAATCGTCGTAACCGCTCATCACGATAATTTTGAGCTGCGGCCAACGGCCGCGCATCGCCTCCAATAACTCCACGCCATCCGTTCCCGGCATCCGCATATCGGTAATGACAATGTCGGGACGCAGCTCCGCGATTTTCCGCAGCCCTTCGTTGCCGTCCTCCGCCTCGCCGACGATCCGCAGCTCCAGACGCGCCCACGGTCCAAGCGCCTTCACCACTTCCCGCGACCACGGCTCGTCGTCGATAATGAGTACGCTAAACATGGCGCTCCCCCTTTTCCGCATCCGGCTGGCCGCCGGCGATCGGCAGCGTAATGACGACAAGCGCGCCCGCCCCGGTTTGGCTGAACAGCCGTACCCCATACTTCTTCCCGAAGCGCAGCGTCAGTCGGGCGTGCACGTTTTGCAGGCCGATGCCTTTTCTGCCGCTGCCGGATCGCGTCTCCGCCTCGGGTTCCGGCGATCGCTCGCCGCTTGGTTGGCCCAACTCCGCCCGCAGGCGCGCCAGCCGAGCGGCATCCATACCGAGCCCGTTATCCCGAACCATCAGAACAAGCCGCTCGCCGATCATGCGAATGCGCACCTCAAGCCGCCATTTTCCTTCCTTGCGCTGCAAGCCGTGCTCGAAGGCATTTTCCACAATCGGCTGCAGCGTAAACTTCGGCATCCGCACCTCGCCCGCTCGATCGTCGGACGAGACGACCACCTCGCAGCGCCCCGCAAACCGCTGCTCCTGAATAAACAAATAGTTGGCGGTATGCTTAAGCTCCTCGCTCAGAATGACGGTCTGATCGCCTTCCGCGCTGATCGAATAACGCAGCAGATCTCCGATCACCTGCGTAATGCGGTAGATTTCCGGCGAACCCTTCGTCAGCGCCATTCCACCGATCATATGGAGCGTATTATTCAGAAAATGCGGATTAATCTGCGCTTGAAGCGCGATCAACTGCGCATTTTTGACCTCGATTTCGTGCTGATATTCGCTTTCGATAAACGCTTTGATGCGGCCCATCATAAAGTTGTAGCCTGTCTCAAGCAGCCCGATTTCATCGCGGTTTTGCACCGATTTCATCTCGAAATCGTGAATATGCGATTTGCGCATCGTGCGAGCAAGGCTGACGATCGGGCGGCTGATGCGCAGCGACACGATAATCGACAGCAGCACCGATGCCGCCGTAAAGATTGCGCCTGTCCACAGCCCCGCCACAATCGTTTTTTCGGCGCTTTGATTAATCGTCGCTGCCGGAATCGCCTTCACCAAGTACAGTTGGCCGCCGCTTACCCGCCTGGCGAATACGTAATGCTCGCGCGCTTGGTCGAACAGCACCGACTCCGGTTCCTCGCGTAATCCGGCCAGACTGCTCGCCAGCTCCTCGGGCGTGAATAACGGCGAAGAGCCGGGAAGCACCTCTCCTTCGTCGTTGACGAGGAAAATCGCGCTCTCCGGCTCCGATTGCAGGATGGCCGCCGCTTGCTCCCACACCTTGCCGTTAATCCGCGCGGAAATGCCGCCGATCAGCGCTTGCCCCTTAAACTCGTTCATCGAGTGATAGGCGCTAAGCGCGTCTCCCGACGCTTTGAAATAAATGCCGACAGGGGTTTTCAGCATGCGGCCCCACGGCCCTTGTCCGATATCGAGCGAATGCGTCAGGCCGCTGCTTGCGTAGTTGACGGAATAAGCTCTGCCGGTGGAATGGATATATAATGTCAAATGATCGATTTTGCGGGAAAACGAATAAAAAGCGGTGTTCAACGTTCCGAACAACCGATTCTGAAGCGGATAACGTTCATTCGCCTCCAGCGCATCCACGCCGGACAACTCCTCGATCAGTTCCGACTGGATATGAAGTGAATAAAACAGCGTATCGAGCTGCTGGATCAATTCGTCCAAATATTGACTCGCCCAGCGCATGCGCGACTGGTTGGCGTCGATCATTTCCTTTTCCACCGAATCCCGCGTGTTATTGGTCGCCAGCCACGTCACCGTAATGACGGGCAGCGTCGTTAAGCAAATCATAAGCAGCATAAGTCGGAAGCGGATGCTGATTCCTGTAAACGGCATAGTCTCCTCCTGCTCCCGGCCTGCCGGGGAAATACTCGGTCGTCTTTTTTTTCGACCGTCGTAAAGCGTCTTCCTGCCGTTTTCTTTTTGTTAACGCTTTCACAATTTTTACCGGAAGAGCCCTATCAGTATACCCGATCGCCGACGCCCCTTCATTCGATTCTATTAATCCGGTGGATTGTACAATATTGATGGGGACAACGTCATCGCGACCGGACGAACCTTACCTCATGACAACCCAGCTCCGATAGTCGTGAATCGCCATTCCGGCATAACCGGCATATCGGGTAAGCTCGCGATGAGCGGTTAGCAATTCTTGTTCCATGAAGTCCGCGCTTTTGGAGTAGAACGATACGCGCTCGCCTTCCCTGCTCCTGGCGGTCTCCACCGCAACGATCAAGGACTTGCCGAGAGCGGAGGCTTCCCTCAACATGGCTTGGGCATTGTCGACGATCCCGTTCTTCCCTGACGCATGATTGCGATAATCCATGATCACAAGGCAGTCGAACTTCTCCAACAGCCATGCGCTGAAGCTGTATTCGGTGTCGGGTACCTTGACGTCATGAAGCCAGTAAGGGACATCCAACGTTATCTTCAAGCCGCTTCCTTCGGCTGCCTGCTTGATAAACCTCAGATTATGTATCCATTCCTCCAGAATCTTCTTCCTGCTCGTGTCCCATTCGGGCAAGAGATAGGGTTCGATATCGAAATGCAGCCCTTCGAACCGCTCCTCCGGCCCGACGGACGCGTTGTATTGCAGGGTCCAGGCTATAAACGCGCCAATCTGGTCCCGGTTCTTCTCCAAAGCCCAATCGGGACGGCCTGCCAGAGCCTCCGTCGCGATGTGCCGTTCGTTGGCGCCGCGAATAAAGTCGGCGTACGCCTTGGGCGCAATATCCCTATCGATATGAAGATAGAGGGCATTCACGTCCTGATCGCTTGCAAAGCTGATCAGTCGATCTTGATCGTCTTCGATGACGCGGCTATCCCATACCCATGTTCCTTTGGAAATCGGCGGGGTCGTCACGACGGCCAGCTTGCGCTGCGCATCCCATTCCACCTGCGCTTGAAAAATTTCGCCGATCAGCCGCAGCGGGATCATCATCCGGTTGTTTTGGATCACCGCTGGCGGATCGACGGTTACGGTCTTACCGTTCACTTGCGCGTCATTCCGGCCTATCGTCACGAGGATCGTTCGATCCTGCAGCGAGAAGGTCGCCCGGTTTGCTTTTCCGTCCCATTGCATCTTGGCTCCCAGTCTTTCGGATACGAATCTCGCCGGAACCATCGTACGGTTGGATTCGCGATCGACATACGGAGGCTCGTCCGGGAAAACCAGCTTCTCGCCATCGACGACGACTTGGACTTGGGAGACCGCAAAAACGGCGGGTGCGAGAAGCGACACAGTCAGGGCGATAATCCCCATACAGACCAGCCATTTCTTCATCATCTACTGCCCGAATACCAATTCGGCCTTAATCGCATCGACGATTTGATCGACAAAACCCGCAAGCTGCCGCTCATTCGGGCCCTCCGCCATCACGCGCACGATCGATTCCGTCCCCGAAGGGCGAACGAGCACTCTCCCGCTCCCGTTCATCCGATTCTCGACCGAGCGGATGGCCGCTTCGACTTTGGCATTGCCCGCCAGCTTCGACTTGTCCTCCACTGGAACGTTCACCAGAAGCTGGGGATACTTGGTCATGCCTTCGGCAAGCCCGCTCAGAGGCGCCGCTTCGGACTTCATCACGTTCAGCAGCTGAATCGCGCACAGCATGCCGTCTCCGGTCGTGCTATAGTCCAGCATGACGATATGACCCGACTGCTCCCCGCCCAGCTTATATCCGCCCTGCAGCATTTCCTCCAGGACGTAGCGATCTCCGACCCGGGTTTGTTTGGTCTCGACTCCCCTCTGCTCCAACGCCTTGTAGAAGCCCAGGTTGCTCATCACCGTAGACACTACCGTATTGTTCGGCAGCCGCCGGTTCTTCTTCATGAATTCGGCCAGGATAAAGAGGATGTGGTCTCCGTCCACGATTCTTCCCTTCTCGTCGACGGCGATGAGCCGGTCCGCGTCCCCGTCGAAGGAAAGACCCAGGTCGGCCCGATGCTCCAATACCGCCCGTTGAACCGCTTCGGGGTGCGTGGAGCCGCAGTCTTCGTTAATGTTCAACCCGTCCGGTTGATGAGCCAATACGACCGTATCCGCGCCCAATTCGCGGAAAAGCCAGGGCGCGAGCCGCGATACCGCCCCATTGGCGCAATCCAAGACCACCTTCAGCCCCTCGAACCGCTGAGGAACCGTCGACTTCAAATAAGAAAGATAGGCTTGTCCGCCTTCGAGATCGTCCTGTACCGCGCCCACGTCGGCGCCCACCGGGCGGGGAATCCGGACATCGTCCGCGTCCAGGAACGATTCGATCTCCGCCTCCATCTCGTCCGACAGCTTAAAGCCATCGCCGCCGAAAAACTTGATCCCGTTATCCTCGACAGGGTTATGGGAAGCGGAAATCATTACGCCCGCATCCGCCTTCCTGGCCTTCGTCAAGTAAGCCACCCCCGGCGTAGAGATGACGCCCAGACGGAAAACGTCCGCGCCGATCGATAATAAGCCCGCGACAAGAGCCGCTTCCAGCATTTCTCCGGAAATGCGGGTGTCCCGTCCGATCAGGACGGTAGGACGCTTCCCCTGCTTGTTCCGGGTCAGCGCATATCCCCCGGATCGGCCTAAGCGAAAGACCAGCTCGGGACTCAGCTCCCCGTTGGCTACGCCGCGTACCCCGTCGGTACCGAAATATTTTCCCATACGTATCGTCCTTTCCTTATTGCGGGTCGGATTCGGAGGCTGCTTGCCAATTTTTGTAGTCATGAATGGAGAAGCCTTCGTACCCGGCATGCCACCGCATGACCCAATGGCTGAGCTGGATTTGCCGCCGCAGGCTGGAGGCGCCCATCCCGAAAAAAGTGACGTGCTCCCCTTCCTCCGTAGGTCCCGTTTCCAGCCCGACGATCACCGGTTTGCCCGCTTTGGTTCCCTCTTTGATCATCGGCAGAGCATTGGCGATAATTCCGTTCTCCCCGATGGCGAAATTCCGGTAATTCATAAGCACTACGCGGTCGAGCCGTTCGATCATCCATGCCCCCAAGTTCCCATTACGGCGAGCGGGGATTTTATGGATCCAGAAAGGGAGATCGGCCGATATTCGCAGGGATGCGTCCTGCTTCGCCCTGCCGACCAAATACTCCACATTGTCCATCCATTGGCGGACGACCTCGTCGCGATCCCGCTCCCATTCCTTGAGCAGATAAGGTTCGATGTCCATGTGGATGCCGTCGAATGCGGCCTGTCCGCCCACGGCGCCGCGGTAGTCTTCCATCCATTCGATGAAGGAGTCGATTTCCTTCCGATAATCGGTTAATCCCCAGGTCGGATCTCCCCCCAACGCCTCGACCTCGATTCCCAATCCGTGCGCCTTCTGGATGAAGGCCCGATACGGTTCGAAATCTTCGGCTTCGCGGTCGACGTGGAGGAAGATCGCGTTCACTCCTTGCTCCTTGGCAAAAGCGAGCATTTTCCCCGTGTCTTTCGTTAACGTCGTCGTATCCCATACCCAGGTGGCCAGTACGGGCGGCTTTTCGGATTTCCATTTCAGCATAAGAACCGTTGCGATCGCCGCGCCGATCAGCAGGGCGATCAGAATGATTTTCGGAGCGGATAGCTTTCTTGCCGCTGCGGGCTTAAGCGCCGACAAGAACTTTCGCGTCTTCGTGATGGATTCCGGTTCCCAGCTTGTGAATGTTATCCGACTTGATGTCCGCAAAAGCGTTGCGCGTATCGATGATCGGAACGCCCATCTCCGCCAGCTCGTGATAGCTGAAGCTGCGATGATTGGTGACCAATACCATGCAATCGTATTGGGCGAACGCATCCGGATCGTATTTTACCGTATGCACGCTGCCCCCCTGCTCGTCCTGGAACGAGGTCGCATACGGATCGTAATAATCGACTTTCGCTCCGCTTTTTTTGAACAATTCATAGATTTCCAGGCCGGGAGATTCGCGCAGATCGTCGATGTCCGGCTTATAGGACATGCCCAAGATCAGAACTTTCGAATTGCGGATCGATTTGGCATACTCGTTCAGCACCTGCGCCGTTTTGTTCAGGACGTATTCCGGCATATTATCGTTGATCGATTGGGCCAATTCGATAAACTTGCTGTAGAAACGGAATTCCTTGGCTTTCCAGGACAGATACATCGGGTCCAGCGGAATGCAGTGACCGCCGATTCCCGGCCCCGGGTAGAAAGCCATAAATCCGAACGGCTTCGTGGAAGCCGCGCGAATGACCTCCCATACGTCAATCGCCATGCGATCGCACATCATGGCCAATTCGTTAACGAAGGCGATATTGATGCTGCGGAACGTGTTTTCAAGCAGCTTCGACATTTCCGCCACTTTGGGGGAAGACACCGGGACGACCGTTTTGACCACATTGTTGTACAGCGTTACTCCGAGCTCCTTGCATTTCTCGGTCGTTCCGCCGATGACCTTGGGCGTATTAAACGTATTGTAATTGGGATTGCCCGGATCTACGCGTTCCGGAGAGAAGCAGAGGAAGTAGTCCCGGCCTGCCGTTAATCCCAGAGCTTGAAGCTCGTATTCGATCAATTCTTCCGTCGTTCCGGGATACGTCGTGCTCTCGAGGACGATCAACGTTCCTTTCTTGAGATAGCTCTTGATCTCGTTCACGACGCTTACGATAAAGGAGGTGTCCGGGTCCTGGTTCTCGCTGAGCGGAGTCGGTACGCAGATGCTGATCGTATCCAATTCGCGAATCGTTTCGAACCGGTTCGTAGGCACGAATCTCCCGCCGCTCACGGCATCGCTCACCGCGGAATTGGTCACATCCTGAATATAGGATTCTCCGTGAAGCAGAGCCTCTACTTTACGCTCGTCCAGGTCAATGCCGTAGACGGTAAAACCGCCCTTCACCATTTCCATCGCCAACGGCAGGCCGACGTATCCCAGACCGATGACGCCTACCTTCGCCGTTTTATTTTGCAGGTTTTCTTTCAAAATGTTGTATTTCATCGGTTATCCGCTCCTCGAATTCGCAAGTTAATGGGTCCCGGTCAGTCTCTTGATTTTCCATTCCAATTCGGAGATCGACAGCGGTTTGGTCACATAATCGGCAGCCCCCGACTCGTACGCGCGGCTCTTGTTATCCGCAAGATGGTTGTCCGTCAGCACGATCACCTTGCCTTCGTCGGATTCATGGCGTTGAATGCTGCGAATGAGCTGGTACCCGTCCAGAATAGGCAGATTCAGTTCGGTAATGACGAGGTCCGGCAGCCGTCCAAGGAATAGCTCGTACGCCTCTTGTCCGTCTTGGGCCTCATAGACGCGATACCCCTTTAACTGCAGCCGGATCTTGATGAATTGGCGAACGATATCGTCGGGATCGGCAATCAGCACGGAAGCCGCAGCTTCGGCAGCCGTAAGAAAGCGAATGTCGACGGCGTCCCCTCTGCTGCGGATCGCCTGCTGAATGAAGTCCGCGATTGCGGACTCGGTCGGTTGGGCGCTCTCCGGAAAACCGGACACCTTCAACTGCCCTTGCAGCAGATGCTGGGGCTGGAGAAAATCCTTTAAGATAAGCGATGCATAATGGGTGCTGCCCAAGGTTCCGCCTTCGAATACGGCGCATAGAACCTGATTCGAATCGTCATAGAACAATTGAGCCGAAGATGAGGCTTCTTTGTTGCCCATAAGCTCTTGCGCCTGCTCGAGCATGCCGGAGTTCAGCTTCGCGCATGGAGCCAGAATGACTCCGCACGAACCGCCCTTCGCGATCCCCCGATGAATGTATTGCAGAAGCTGCAACGTGAGTTCCTGGATGCTGTTGCGAATCACGACGGCCATGTTCTCCACTCCTATTTATTAAAATTGGTTCGAACCATCGTTCCCCACGAATTGTTGTTGCGGAAGAAGTCGATGTGTCCCAAGAACCTCCACAGTACGCCGATCTGACGATAACCGAAAAACATAAGGACCGAGTAGAGCATCATTTTATGGAGATCGCTCAGCTTGGGATAACGACTAAAAGCTTTTTCCTCGATGAATAAAGCGCCAAGGCTCAAAATGAAGCAGGAGAAGAAATTCACCAGCATAAACACGGCAACCGTCCTCCAGTCCGCCATGTTCAGCAGCCAGTAGCCGATCATGGCAAGCAAGCCGCTCAGCCGGAAGTACGGGTTTAACGTTTCGAACAGAATATTATAAGGAAGCGTGAGCAGCCCGAACACTTTGTACCGGGGACGGAAAACCATATGAATGCCTTCCTCGATCATGTTCTTCAAGTTGCCGCGGCCCCAACGCATTCGTTGGCTGCTTAGAATCCGGTACGTATCGGGAGCCTGCGTCCAGCAGATGGCATCCGGACAGAAGGCGACATGATAAGGAATTTTGTTCTCCAGGCAGTAGCGGTGCAGCTTGATGACGATGTTCATGTCTTCGCCCGGGTATCCGCCGCGGTAGCCGCCCACGGCAATGACTTTATCCTTCTGAAACACGCCGAAGGCGCCCGATACGATGATCAATCCGTTAACAGCGCTCCAGCCGATCCGACCGCCCAAGAAGGCTTTGATGTACTCCACGCTCTGGAGAGCCGGCCACCATTGCTTGGGGAATCTGATGTTCTTGACCCTCCCGTCCTCTACCGTGCAGCTGTTGAGGATTCGGACGTTGCCTCCGACGGCCACGGTCTCTTCGGGATTTTCCATGTACACTCTGGCGATGCGGGTCAGAGCATCCTTCTCCAGCAGCGAATCCGCATCAATCGTAGAAATCAGGGAGTAACGGGAAAGGTTGATTCCGGCGTTCAAGGAGTCCGCCTTCCCTCCGTTCTCTTTATCGATGAAATACAGGTTCGGATAGTCGGGGTTGTGATAATAGCCTCTGACCTTCTCCGTCTTCGTATGTTGGGCAGCGAAAGGACGAATCTCCCGGAGCCGGAATTCTTCGATCATAATTCGGGCCGTATCGTCCTTGGAGCCGTCGTTCACGACGATGACCTCGTATTCCGGATAGTTCAAGGCCAATAAGGATCGTACGTTTTCTTTGATCGTAACCTCTTCGTTGTACGCCGGGACCAACAAGGACACCGGCGGCAGGTGCTCGGAGCCGGACAGCTTCCGTATGCGATTGTACCGAATCCCTCTTTGAAGAGGAGAGATATGCCGGATCGATAAAGCGAAGATCAGGAAATAAATAAACGTGATCGCCAAGGCGTAATACATGGCAAAGTAGCCGTATCCCAATAAAAAGTCGCGCAAGAAGTCAACGATTCGCTGCAAATAATAGTCGAATATCCTCATCCCGGTTTCCTCCTAAAGCTTTCGCCTCAACCTGCCGGCTACACGACGCGATAGATTCGTTTGTTCTCGTCGAAGGCTTTGTCGTAATGGTAGACCAACGAATTGTATTGCGTCAGCCGGTCCGGGTCGTGGAGCCGATCCGAGAGCGATTGAATCTGTTCCTCGATCAGCGTTCGGAGATATTCCCCCCGCTCCGACCCTCTTGCTTGTACGGCGGCTCCGCACAATTGGGCGGCTCCTTCTTCTCCGAGCAGCAGCAGCCCTTTTGCGCTCGCGGCGGATACTCGTGCGCTCTCGTCCATTAAGGCGCTTCTCAGGACATCGATATACGGCACCAGCTTCAGATCGACGACCGCTTGGACCGCAAGGACGCGCACTTCGTCCAGCGAATGCCGAAGCAGCCTTTGAACGACGTTTCTCGGAATAAAATGGACGGATTTCAGATAAATCTCTACGGCTTTGCGTTGAATGGCTCGGTCCGGGGAATCGAGGAGACGATAGACGGCCGATGCCACCGTAGGCTCGGTGTACTCCTGCAATCCGCACAGACCGATTTGGATGAATTCATAGCTTTCCCGTTGAATGAAATCGGCGAACAGTGCCCCGTGATCGATGTCCGCTTCTTTAATGATGTCGACAAGCAGATCGTAAAAGCCTTTGTTATGCTTCAGAAGAATCTCCGTCATTTCCTCGACATCCCGTTCGTCCCGGGCGCATTTTGCAATCGAGCGGGCGACGACGAAGAGGGAAGAATTCCGTTTATGCGTTCGCAGAAGCTTGAGCAAAGCCGGAACGGCCTCCCGGACTCTCATGCCGCCCAGATGATACGCCGCATCGATTTTCGCGGAATAGAAGCCTTTATTCAGACGATCGAGATGGCGCCGCACCAGTCCCATTCGTTCGCAGAGCTCGATGCATTTGTCGCGGGGAGCTCCGGCAAAGTTTTCGATCATCTCGCTCAGGCGTTCCTGCAGCGCTTCCCGTTCGACTTTGTTCAGGGAAAACGGCGGAACGTTTAACGGCTCCGTTCCTTCGATATGGATCAGCACATAAGTGAGATAATCCTTGATCTTGGTCTCGAACCTGCGTTCCGTTCTTGCTCTTCTTAGATTTTTGAGTTTTATGGCATACACCACGACGGCGAATACCACGTTCATTAGAATTAGCGCATATAAAAATTTGATCGCCACTTCGAGGTTGATATACACAAATAGAGCCACTCCTTCATCGTTACTCGGATACCGGTTGATTTACTTCGCGCATCGCTTTTTGCATCGCGTAATAGCTTTGTTTCGGGCGTTCCACATAATCGACGTCGATATCCTCCCACCGGTCCCACGTGTACACCGGAAGCTTCGATACCGGATACGGGGCGCTGCCTTCCAATCCGATCGCTTCTTTCGAGTCGGTGCGGACGATCCAGGGAACCAGGCGAACGCCCTCGACCTTCACGGATTCGAATTCCTTCGTTCCGGTGTCCGTATAGCTGATGGCGCTGAGCGAGCTTGGGTCGCTGAATCCCAGCAGCATCCACGGGATACGGATTTCCAGCTTGTTGTCTTTGACCTGCCACATCGCCTTGGAATTATAATTCGGATCTTGCGGATCGCTCGTTCCTCTCTGCAAATCCCCGACTTCGATATCGCCGAAGGGATGCTCGAAACGGGCGTCCGGGTGCTCGAGCAAATAATTCACGACCAGCTTCCAGGGCTTGAAGATTCCGCTGTCGTCCTGCAGCTCTTGCGGATCGTAAGCCAATATTTTCGACAGATGGCCATAGTACCGGGTATGGAAGTCGTAATTGGAGGCGATCATTATTCGCCCTTTATCCTCGTTTCCAAGCTCGATTAACGTCTCCAGGCCTTCGTCCAGCGTTTTGCCTTGGAGCTGCGGCGCGTGGCGGTTGCCTCCCTGAAGCGTGTCGAAGCCCAGGTAGATCGATTGATCGGAAAAATCCAAAGATTCGGATAAATCGAGCAGGAGATACAGATACCCTTCATCATGCGCGGCCCATATCTCGTTAAATCCTTCGATCCGCAAGTCGAGCTTTGTCTTATCCCCGTCGTCAAGCTTGTTCCAGTCCGCCGCATCCCCGTCGATGTGAATGACATCGTCTTTGCTCGGATACATGCCGAGTACGCCGAAATGGGATTCGTTCGTGAGCGCGTTATACCAATAGGCCCGCCGGTCGGGAATGTCGTAGTGCATCGTGTTCCATGTCTTCTTAAACCATTCGTCCTGCCAAGTAAACAGGATCGCTCCGGAGTAACCCTCCTGGTGGATCTGGCGGAACATATCCGCGTCCATCTCCCCTTGCGCCTTGTCGTCGTGCCCTCCCTGATTGCGGCCCAGCATGCCCGTATGGGCAATGCCTTGCGAGGCGGGAACGCCGAACTCGGTAATCATAACCGGCATCTCGTCATGGTATTTCTTCAGCTTGTGAAGATAGGTTTTGTAGCTGTCCGCTTCCCCCTTATCGTTCGTCATCGTCCGGAACGATTCGTCGAAGGTAAAGAAATCCGGATAATACGGGTACACGTGATAGGAGGCGAAATAACCGGCCTCCCAATCGACCGCCGCGATATGCGTCGGATCGACGCTGACCATGTCTTCGGCGACCAAGGGCTCGCCCGGATGCTCGAGCGGGTCGGTCGTCACCCAATTCGAGAAGGCAATCGGATGCTGCCACCCATGCTTGGCCTCCGTTGCGGCCGTAATGTCGACCATCTCGGCCAGCCATTTCTCGAAGGGACTGGCCTCCGGCTTGCTTTGGAAGTGCTCGCCTTGATAATCCGCGACGTCCAGATTGTTCTTGTTCGTTTTGACCACCATCACGGGATCCCATTCCGTACCGACGATCCAGCTCATGAGGTAGGGCCCCGCGTTAAAGAGGTATTTCCCGCTGGCTTTGCCGGAATGCGCCTCGGCTTCGAGATCGATATTTCCGTACACCGCCTCTACGGCCTCGCGAATTTCTTTTTCGAACCTCTGTTTGACTTTCGGATCAAAGGCGTTCTGGCCTTCGATCAGCTGTTCTTCCGGACTCCATACTCCCTGAATGAAGAACAGCGGATTATCCTGATGCTTCGCATTGTATCGAACCAGCGATTCGTAAAATTCCGGCTTCAGGACGGTGTACACGCGAATGACGTTGGCGCCCATCTCCTGAATCATTCCGAACCATCGCATATAATCGTCTTTCGCGATTTCCAGCTCGCCGGGGAAATGCCCGGGAACGGCAGCCCCCATATTCACCCCTTTGGCAAAATAAGCGTTCCATGTATGATTTTGAAACTGTTCGATTTGCGTTCCGTTCGTTTTGAATTTCACCTTGGCGCCGCTGCCGATCTCGGCGCTTTCCACCTTGGCCACGGGCGGCATCAGCCAATAAGCGACCGCTCCGCCCACGATGACGACAACAAGCCCCAGTCTGACAAAGCCGTTTTTCCATAACTTTTTCATTGCACTAATCTAGCACATCCCCCTGCCCGAACGGCATTAATTATTTTTTAGAACTTTAATAATAGTAGGAAGCTCCTCTCTCGAATCCCGTATCAAAGCAAAAGCTATCTCCCCGTAAAAGAGCGGGAGATAGCTTTTAATTGCGACTCAAGCCTACAAACTGCAACATTAACTCATTTTAAAAATCGCGAGCGCGAATTGACGCTTGTCGCGGAAGCCTTGACAGGTTTACGGGCGCGTTATTCGGATTCGAATAACCGCTCTCCGCGATGCAGCCGCCAGGCGATGCGCGCCGTATGCGGCATCTCTCTCGCCGTCGGGGCATGGGCGGCCAGATAGCGGGTGCATGCGATCAGCATGGTGTTCGCGGCGCGGCCGGCTAACGCCTCGGTCCCCTCTAAGGCGCGCCAATGGTCGTATTCGGCGACAGCGGCCTCGTACATCTGGAAGGAGTGGAATTCCGCGTCTTCGCGCAGCAGACAGTGGCCGAGCGTATTGAGCAGCGGCGCATGATCGCGGCCGGAATCCAGGTACGCGGCAACCCAGCCGGCCGCCTCCTCCACCTGTTGGCGCCGATCCAGCAGCGACAGCAGGTCGTCCGTCGGCGCTTCGGCGATGCCCGCCTTGTACTCGTCCTGCTTCGGCTTCGGAGCGCGCGGCACGTTCAGGAAACGGTCGTGATAAATCGCGATCGCCCCGTAAAATAAAGCCCGATACAGCAGCGGCTCCTGCGAGCGCAGCAGTCTTTCGTGAACGGCATGGGCATAAGTGAACGTATGCAGGACGGCCAGCCAATCCCCGAAGTCGTTCTGGGTATGGAAGCGCGCGATGCGCTCCGCGGCCGCCAGAGCAATCAGACGGGCCAGCCGGGCAGGCGCGATGCCGCCCTGCAGCGCGTCGGAAAGGAGCTGAATCGTGGCAAGGGGCTTGTCGCCAAGCAGTCGCTCCACGAAAGCGCCTTCATCGAACGGCGAGTCGAGAACGGCGGCTTGACTGGGCGAATTATCGCGCGGCAGCCGCTCGAATGCCCGCTTCAGCGGCGCGACCAGGTCGACCGGAGATTGCCAGTGATGCTGCTCTTCGCTGCGCGAAGGGTTTCTCATCAGGGGCGTAAGCGCGGCGAGAATGAATTGGGCCGCATCCGGTCCGATCGCTTCGAGCGTTTCGAACGCTTTATTGTGAAAATCGAACGTGTGCCCGCCATCCAGATAGAAATGATCGGTGACGGCAACGAGCATCATCTCCGCAAGCCGATCGGGCGAGCTGCCGGAGGCAATGGCCGTTAGCAATACTTTCTCCGCCCCTTGCGAATCGCGCACCTCCACGCAGCTGCGATACCAATCGGCAAGCCGCTCGGCCGATGTGCCCGCGGACGGCAACGGACCGAGCAGACGGCGGGGAGCGCGGCCGGCTCCGGCGCGGGCCACATGGACCAGGCCGTGGTACAGCGCCAGAATACGCCCTTGCTTATCCAGCTTCGGAAGCACGTTGCGCATGGCGGCGAGAATGGTCAGACCGCTGCCCCAGCCGTCGCTTTGCGACGTTCCGTACAGAATGCCTATTCTCGCGATCTCATCCTCGGATACGCCCGCTTCGATCAGGCCGACGACGGCTTTGGCGATAACGATGCCGATATTCTGCTCCAGGCCTTCCCGCAGCCGCTGATTTAACTTCTCGATGCTCATCGTTTGTCGCGAGTCTGCGTTGACCCAGACTTCCCCGTTCTCGATCTTGACGTCATGAGCCAGCGCATCGTCCGCCCAAGGGTCAAGCGTGCCGCCGCTGCAGACGTCAAACCGCGCGTGATGCCAGTGACAGGTCAATATTCCGTCGCAGAGACTGCCCAAATGAAGCGGAAAACCGAGATGCGGACAGCGATTGTCCACGGCCGCCGCCCCGTCTTCATGGGCAAATACGGCGATTCCCCCTTTGATGACTTTAGCGCCATCCGACTTCAGTTGCTCCAGCGTGCCGGCGGAAATCCAATCCTCTGTTCGCATTGCTTTTCCTCCTTCGTTTTCGGTTCAATCCTTATTTATATTAATTCTAATCTAATAAGAAATAGGAAACAATACCAATGAGCGTGTTAATCCGGAATGGATTGCCCTTGCTTGCGTACATTACGGATGTTCCCCGCAAAAAAACCGCCGGCTCGCGGCTCCGCAGACGAGTCTCCGAGCAATTGCTCCACTTGATCAAGCTGCCACTCCAGGCTGCTGGCATTGTTGGACACGCCTTTTTGCCGGATGACATACACTTGTTTGTTTCTAACCGCGCTTAATTCGTTCCAGCCCTTCGTATGAACCAGCTCCTCCAGCCAGCGCTTAAACTCCTTTTCTCTGCCCTCTACGACATACAGCCGATCCGCTTCTATCTCTGCCAGCCGATCGAATGGAACCTCCACCCGTCTATTCTCGGCGTTCCGCTCTGTTGTAAGACTCATAAGAGTAGAGGGACGAAATCCGATTACATCGTAAAATACAGGAAAAAAACGCGACGCATGCACCCATACTTTCTGCTCGTCGAGCCTAAGAACCGCAGCCGTCTCATCGGGCTTCAACCGTCCCTTGCACCAGCTCTGCACCGCTTGTTTTTTTCGCGTATAGCGATCGAACCAATCCTGGGCCTCGTCCTGCTTGCCCAAGACGCGGGCAATCTGCTTCAGCCGCTCGATCGGCAGCGTATCCCAAGGAACGACGATCACCGGAGCCAAAGTTTCGAGATGGGTGAGCTGCTCGCGGGACATAAAGTCGGATGCCACGATCAGATCCGGCTTCAGCTCCAGAAGCTCGCTTGTCCTGTACTCTGTTTCGCCTATACTGACGATGCCGGCGATGTCCTCCTGCAGCTGCTCCAAAGTGACATCCAGCGTGCCGATCGGCCTCATGCCAAGCGCCAGCATTTCACCCGCATAATGCATCGTTACGATTTTAGAATCGAGTTGACGTTTCCTTACATATTCCTTGGGCGAGCAGCCTACCGTTTGTTTGAAACGGCGATTAAAGTAATGTACATCTTTGATGCCGATTCTGCTGGAAATTCGGCTGAGCTGATCATCCGTCTGCAGCAGCAATTCCTTGGAGCGGTTAATGCGAAAATCGTTCAAATAATCGATGGGCGTTTTGCCCGTAATCCGCTTGAACAAGCGCGTATACTGACGGACGCTGATATTGACTTGACCGGCCAACTGAGTGACGGTATAGTCGGAGGCATAGTGCGTCTGAAGATAGGCGATCGACCGGTTTACCGCCTCCAGCGAAGTTCCTTCGTCGTCCGTCGAACGGTACTGATCCAGCACGCGATACAGCATCTGCTGAAATAAGAGCTGCGACTTGAATTGCTCCATCGGCGTCGTTCCGTTCAGGCTGCGGTACAGCTCCGCAAGCTCGTCCGCCAGTCGGGCGAAGGGCTTAATGCGAAACGGACGTTTGCCGCAATCTTCCCAGGGAGGCGTTGTGCGATAACCGGCGCCCCTCGGCTCAACAAGCCGGTACGAGAGCCTGTAGCCTTCGCAGCCGTCTGCAGCCGCCGTAATCCGTAACGGATCAGAGGGAGACAGCACTATGCTGTCTCCCTTGGACAATTGCCTGTTTCCTTCTCCGGATGCGACCCAAACCTTGCCTTTGGTAACCGTAAGCAAGCAATAATCGCTGCTGTTCCCATAATCTTGTGCGGCTTCCGGCGCCAAGACCAGCCGCTCCGCTTGGTCCAGACAAAATAACAGCGGCGAGTCTATCCGCTTGCTGCCGAACGATTCTGTCATAGCTAATCAGCCTTTTCATAACGATTTCGCGGACGCGGCAGTCCCAGATGGCCCCGCAGCGTCGTGTGCTCGTACCCCTCGCGAAACAGCCCCCGATTTTGCAGCTCCGGAATGACGAGATCGACCAAGTCGTCCAGGCCGCTCGGAAGAATATTCGGGATATACGTAAAACCGTCCGCCCCTTCATTCGCAAGCCATTCCTCCAACCGATCCGCAATTTGCACCGGCGTACCGACCAATGTCAAATGTCCGAAGCTCTTCTCCAAATGTTGATAAAGCTGCCGAACGGTCGTCCAGCCTTCGCGATCGGCCAGCTCTTTGTTTCGTTTATATTTTGCCGTAGCGGAGCCCTCTTGCGCAAGCGGCAGCGGACCGTCCAGCATAGGTTCCGCAACCTCTATGCCAAGCAGATGGGAAATCCGGTCCAGCCGAATATCCATACGCTCCAGCTCCGTTAAATACCGCTGCTTCTCCCGCGCTTCCTCCATTGTCGTTCCGACATGCAGATGCAATCCCGGCATAATCAACAGCTCTTCGGAGGTTCTCCCATATTGGGATAATCGCTGCTTCACATCCTGATAGAACTGCCGCGCTTGCGTCAGATCGTTCAACATCGTAAAGACCACATCGGCGGTTTGCGCGGCACGTTCCTTAAAGCTGTCGGATTGACCGGCCTGAATCAGCACCGGATGCCCTTGGGGAGGCCGAGCGATATTCAGCGGTCCCTTCACGGAAAACCATCTGCTTTCATGCCCGATAGCATGAACCTTGCGCGGATCGGCGAAAATACCCGACTCCTTATCGGCGATAATCGCCTCGTCTTCCCAACTATCCCACAATCCTTTAACGATGTCGACAAATGCGACCGAATGCGCCTCCCGCTCCTCTTGCTTGGGGCGATGATCGTTTTTGAAATTCGGCGCTTCCAGCTCCCCGACGGACTGGACAATGTTCCATGAGGCGCGGCCGCCGCTCAGCTGATCGAGCGTCGCCATCATCCGGGCAATATGGTAAGGCTCATTGTATGTCGTCGATATTGTAGCCGCCAAGCCGATCCGCTCCGTCAGAGCGGCCATCGCCGTCAGCAGCGTCACCGGCTCCGGCCACACATTGACCATATGCTGAAACTCATGGTCGGTCGTAGCCGATACGCGGTACTGATCCGGCTGGAACAAATAATCCAGCTTGCCTTCCTCCGCTTTACGAGCGAGCTCGGCATAATAAGAAATAGGGGCGTTGGGGTACGCTTCCGCGCCGGGGTGTCTCCATCCGCCGCTGGCCGCCCTCGGCGCGATAAGCGTTGTGGCCAATTTCAGTTGTTTGCGCTTAGCGGTCATCTCGCTTACCCTATCCTTTCGCCTACTTGGACTTGGTCAATAGCGCGTACACTTCGTCCAACGCCCAGTCCAAAGTGGTCACATCCTTGATCGCGATCCGGTGGCTGATCTCGTACATCTGCCCTTTCTTCACCGCAGTAAGGTTCTTCCAGACGACCTCTTTCTTCATGTCTTCGAAAACTTGTCTGGATTCGTCGTCATTGATAAAGACAAACAGATGATCCGCCTCAAACTCAGGCAGAATTTCCAGCGAGAGACTTTCCTTTTGGAAGTTTGGCTGGCTTTCCAACTCAATCTGCTTGTCTGTCACTTTAAGCCCATAGGCGTCAAAAACGGTAGGGAACGTATCGCTCTTGTACATGTAGACGTTTTTCAGCGCGAATTGAATGACTAGCGCGGTTTGCTCCTGCAGCTTTAACGCTTCCGTTTTTTTACGGGCTTCTTCTACGCGCACTTTATAGTCGTTGATCCACTGCTCCGCCTGGTCCTTTTTATTCATAATATCGGCCATAGACCGCAGCGATTCATAGGGGTCTCCGAAGAACTTCGTTGTCACTGTCGGAGCGATTTTGCCGAACTGCTCCAGTTCTTCCGGCTTAGCCAGCTCGTACATAATAATGAGATCGGGCTCCAAGGACAGCACTTTCTCATAGTCCCCCGCGACTCCCTCTCCTACAATCTCGATGTCCGCCTGATCCTCTGCGGAATAGAAACGAAGCAGGTTCGCCGTAGAGCCGACCGGCTTTTCCCCCAGTGCCAGAATCTCGCCGACCGTCCATAGCGCGACTACCCTCTTCGGCTGAACCGGAATTTCAACCTCGCGCCCCAGCGCGTCTT
This sequence comes from Cohnella cellulosilytica, assembly GCF_042431195.1. Taxonomy (NCBI): domain Bacteria; kingdom Bacillati; phylum Bacillota; class Bacilli; order Caryophanales; family Paenibacillaceae; genus Cohnella; species Cohnella cellulosilytica. Next base: position 18,415 of record NZ_JBHMDN010000018.1, on the reverse strand, counting down.
TATAGATTCTTGTTGATGAAGCATTGGACTCCTCCGATCCGCTGGCGGGCGGCGTACTCACCGCTTCACTAGCGCTTGGAGCGGCATTCTCTTTGTCGTTGGCCGCACCGCAAGCGGACAATACGAGTACAGCAATTAACATGAGCGAAAAAATGACAAACGGTTTTTTTGAACGATTCATTCTGACTCTCCTTCGTAGATAACGATTATCATTATCAATTATAGGGATGGAGAATTCCGCAAACAATAGAGAATAGCGTCACATTAATAGGGGATAAAAGCGTCACGTCCGCCGTGCGTACTTCAAAAAGAAGCGTCCCGCCCCCCTGCATTCAGGGGGATCGGGACGCCTTTCATCGTGTCTACTGCTCCAAAATCGTTTTTAGTTCCGGGTCCAGCGTGAGCAGCTTCCAGAGCATCGTCACCGTCTCCGCGCGAGTGGCTTTGCCTTTCGGCTGCAGCTTGCCGTTGTACCCTTGAACCAATCCTGCCTGCGCCGCCGCAAGGATCGACTGCCGCGCGTATTGCCCGGCATCGGCCATGTCCGTGAAGTCCGCCTCATTCGTCTGCGGCAGCGCCGCTTCATTCACCAGTCTCATCAGGATGACGATCATTTCTTCCCGGGTAATCGTCGCATCCGGCCGGAAGCTTCCGTCGCCATAGCCTGCGACAATGCCGTGCTTGGCGAGTTCGGCGATGCTCTCTTGCGCCCAATGCCCATTCAGATCGGCGAAGGATGCCGACGACGAACTGGATTGCGCAGGCGCGAACACGAACAGTCTGGCAATGACGGAAGCAAACTCCGCTCTCGTAATCGGCTTGCTTGGCTTAAAGCTGCCATCGCGATATCCGACGAGAACCTTCAGATTTGCAAGCTTGTCGATGGTCTGCCGCGCCCAATGCGCCGCGGTGTCGGCAAACGCCGCCTGATTCAGGTCCGCCGTGGCCAATCGCTCCTTAATGGCCTGCAGCATCTGCTCCCACTGGATCAGACCTTTGTTGAAAATCGACGTCGACTCCGGTTCAGATGGCGTTTCCGGCGCTGTTTCCGCTCCCGGCTCCTTGCTGCCGTTGCCATCGTTACCGCCGTTGCCCTCGTTATCGCCGGAATTCGAGCCTGTTCCCGGTCCGGGGTTTGGCGTCGGCGTAGTCGAGCCGCCAATGGCAAATCCGGCAGCATCCACCTCATATTCCAGGCCCGATGCCAGCACGACCTTGGCCGCAACCTTATAGGAGCCTTCCTTCGACAACGTCGTCAGCTTCTGTTCCGTCTTGCCGTCGTAGGCGATCGGCGTCCAATTGTCGTCATTGACCTTGTACATCGCCTTATCGATCTTAAAGTCGTCTACGACATAGGGAGACAGGGATACTTCCACATTGCCGGCGTATTTGCCGTCTGCCCCCGCAGTCCCCTTCACCTTCAGCTCAAGCTGCGGCTTGGACGATTGCGTATTCGTCACGCTGAATTGATAGGTCGTCGCCGTACCCGACGCGCTCGCCGGCTGCACGGAAATCTTCAGATCGTTGACAGCGCCGCCTGATGACGACTGCAGCGGTTGATCGACGGATACGAAGCCTTTGCCCGAACGGATCGTCTTGCCGCTGTCGTCCAGCAGCGACACGGTCGCCTCGCTGTTGGACGCCGCCGCCACCAGTTGCGCCCGCTTCAGATCGCTCGCTTGCAGCGCGTACGCCGTCCGGCCCGGATCGAAGTCCAGCGCCACGCCGCTAATTCTGACCGTGCTTAACGTTGCATCGAGCGCATCCGCGCTTTCCTGGAAGAACACGGCCTGAACGGAATGCCCCGCCTGACTGAACGGTACCGTTGTCGTCTTCTTCTCCTCTGCGTAGAACGACAGCAGCCCTGTCGCATCGGTCGCCACGTACTTCGTCTCCAGAACCTTACCTTCGGCATCGAGCAGATTAAGCAGCACGTTGCCCGAGGAGATCGGCGCCATCTTCATATTCTGCATCGTCAGGTTCACGCTCGTGCCGGAGGCCGCATTCGTCTGTTCCAGCGTCAGCAGCACACGGTTCTCCTTGTACTTCAGCGCCAAATTGTCGAGCAGCACTTTCGCTTCATTGTCGGACCCGTCAAATTCCTTGAGCGGCTCTCCTTGCGCATCCTCCGCCCAAGTACGCAAATAAATCATGATTCCGTGCTCCGGAATTTCCTGCAAGGAATGCTTGGTCAGATAAGCGCCGACATCGAATTCCACCGTCTCGACATATGCGCCCTGATCGATCAAGCTCAGAGCGTCCGCATCCGCAATCGCAATGACGCTGCCAATCCGCGAATCGTCCGTATACTGGTTATCCTCATACAGCGCCAGCTTGACGACACGTCCCTTGCCGCTCGACGTCGTGCCGTTCTTGTTGTAGACCGGAATGGACAGGATCCGCTTGCCGCCCTCTTCCTGCATCACTTTAATCTTCGAAATTCCCGTATCCGGCACGTCCAGCTGCAAGGTGCCTGCCATCGATTGCCGTTCCCCGTCGGCGAAAACAACCTCGACCTGATACGCCGCATCCGCAATCGGCGAAGGTACGGTATGATAGGCGATCAAACCTTGAGCGCTGTTCGGCACGAGCGACAGATTGTCGTAGCTCGTCAGCTCCCCGTTAATCGTAATCTCCACCGATTGAATCGCGGACAAGCCTTGATTCACGACATTGAACTGAATCGGCAGGTCGTAGCCGGCTACGATCTCGCCGGGATTATAGACGACCTGATCCGCATTGAACTGATTGCGGTACGTTGCGCTGGCCGTATACATGGCGCTGACCGTCTTGGACACGGTAACGGGAATGGCGTCTCCTCCCGCTTGGCCTTCCTGCTTCGGCGTAATCGCGCCCACAACCTCCGTATCTGTCGTATACGTCGTACCGAGCAGCAGCGCATGAATTTCCGTCCCCGAGCCGTTGCCGACATACGCCGCAATCGTATCAATCGCGGTATCGTCCGGCATCGCGCCCAGTTCCATGACGCCCGACAGATACAGCTCCCCGCCGCTAAGGCCAAGCTTCACCGCCTTCAGCGCATCGCGGCTAACGACATCCCCGGACGTCGTATCGACCTGCGCCTCCTTCCAGATCAGCGACAGATGCTCCAGCTTGCGGTCCGCCCGCGGCATCTTCGCGAATACAAAGTTCGGATGAATTCGAACGTTATTGTACGCCTTCACCGCGCTCAGACTGTCCACAAATTCCGGGTAAACTTCGCCGTCCCGATTGACCGCCAGCATCCGAATATCTTCCGCAGCGCTCTCGTCCTCGCCGCTTGTCGTATACCAGGCCAACACAAAACGTTCCGCCCCATCCGGGAAAATAACGCTCGTCAACTGCGGATTCTCGTTCGCGTTGCGGTCATTTGTCACCTGCAGGTTTTTCACGACGCCCTTGGTCCTCCAACCGGAGGTCGCGGCTGTCGGGTCTGCCGATGTATCGATGACCGCATACACAATCTCGTTATCCGTCCCGGCGACGTACTCGTCCGCCGGAATTTGCTGCGTATTGCCCTTGTTAACCGTATAGACGACAGCCGTTGTTCCATCGTCCAGCGTCTCCGCCGACATCCCCATAACCGTGCCGTTCGTGCCGTTATACAGCGTCTCGGCATCGCTCCACACGCCGCTGGCCGTATCGTATACCGTGTACACAATGCTGTCCGATTCGGAGAAATCCAGCGGGTTGTCGATGTTGGACGAATAGACGCTGCGATAAGCGACGACGACTTTGCCTCCGCCTACCGAGACGACCGGCGCAATATCGGGGCTTTGATTGTCCGTTAGCCGCCGCGTCGTCCAGTTCGTCCCGTCATAGATCGAAGCCATCACCTCGGCGCTGTTGTTCATCAGCAGCATGTCCGTGCCGGTCAGCTCTTCTCCGGCTTCCTTGCCGATCTTGTCCTTCTGTCTGACCCAGACGGCGGCGAGCAGATTGCCCTCCCCGGCAAGCTGCAGCCCCGTATCTCCATAGCCCTTAAGCGCAGCGTCGGTCACGATCTCCCCTTGCGGATCGTAGCCGCCCTGACCGTCCCGAATCGCCCAAGCGGCGACCGTATCTTCTACATTCGCGCTGTTGTTGTCGGACAGGTAGACGAACAGAGAGCCGTCCGCGGCTGCCTGCGGATTGGAATACGGATACGCATTGGATTGCAGCACCTGTGGTTCGCTTGGCGCTGCGGCCAGCAAGCTTCTCCTCGCGCTGGAGGGCGCTTGCTGCCATGCGCGATCGTATTCGTTCAGATAGCTGCGATCCTCCAGCGTCTGCGAATTGAACACCTGCATCGGATCTTCTCCGATAGACCTCATGTAAGCCAGAATGGCAACCTCTGCATTGGACGCCATCAGCGGCACCGTCGCATGCTCTTTCCAGTAATCCTGAATGTTGTTCCAGTTTTTCGACAGCCACGTATGGCTGTAACGCAGAGAAGCGAAGTCATGCTGAATCGAGATAAACAGAAACTTGATGACCACACGCACGCCGACAATGCTTTCCAGCGTCAGCTTGTTGCCGTACAGCACGCGATCGCTGCCGTTTTGCAAATAGTCCCGATTCAGCCATGTGCTTGTGTTCTCCAGCGTGATTTTGCCGAATACGCCGATTTTGAAGGCGATAACCGAATAGTCGAAACCAACGCCGCCGAACGCTTCGATATAAGCAATGATGCGCAGCGAGGTCAAATAATCGTTAACGCTGTCCAGTTGCGGATTGCTCCACGGATTGCCCGGCACTTCGTCGAACAGGACGGAAGCTCTGAAGCCAACCTCAAGGCCGCCGCCAATCGTTAACGAGAACGTCAACGGTACGAAGCCCGCTTGAACGTTCCAGGACCACGAATATTCGAAGCCCCCGCCCGCATTAAATCCGCCGCCATGCACGACGGCTTCCCAAGCGTCGGTCTTCACATTGTACTTGATTTCTCCAATGTAGTATCCGCCTGCGCTGAACGGGATGCTCTTGCCGGAATGCCCATCAAGGCTTTTCATTAACGAGCTCTTCTGATCCGCCACATATTGCCCCATCGCGATCTTGTACAGGTCGCCGGCTCCGGGCGCAAAGTTGTTATCCGATTTCATGAACTGCACATCGCTGCTGCCCTGCGTCGACGCCATCTTGTCCAGCGAAGCCGACATAATCATTTTGAACACCATCGGGTCGTCCGTCGGATACACTCTCATGGAGAGCGGACCGACGTCCATTTTCAGATTCCCCAATAGGCTGAGCGTTTCCAGAACGACCTTGTCGTTATTGCTCGGACCTTTCGTGCTTCCGTTGGTGCCGTTCATATCGCTTTTCAGCTTCTGAAGACCGGAGCGAAGCTCCGCAGCGCTGACCTCGGAAGCGCCGATCATATTGACGATCGTGGCCGTCGACGTGAAGCTTTTGCGGAAGCTGTCCGGCTTGTCGTACAGCTTGAAATGAACCGAGCCCGATTGCGCTTTGTCCAGCCAGATCGTATCTTTATTCAGCACTTGAACATGGCGCGTCACCCACAGGTCCGAGAACGGATACTTGAGCGTCTGATACGATTGTCCCTGCGGAGCGAAGCCTGTGCTATTTTCCAAAATGGCATAAGCTTCCTGATCCGCCTCTTCTCCCCACCATAGCAGCTCGGTCGTCAATTGAATGCTCGGGTACGCATTGTTAGGGCCGTACTTGCCGCGATAATCGCGAATATCGGTTTTGACGCCTTTATCGCTGCTTGCGACGAACTGATTCACGATTACAGGCGTCGGCCGCTGACTCGCATTGCCGATCATTTGCGCAATCTTGTCGCCGATCAGGATGCGGTCGATCGGGCTCGCATCGCCGTTCAGCGCGACCAAGCTCGGATTGTAGCGGTCGTCCTCGAACCGGGTTTCGACGATGAACTCCAGCTTGTCCTTGGCGGACAGATCCGCGGCATTCTTCTCCCCGGCGGCCACGGAATAAAAGTCCGTCGTATCGAAAATAATTTCCAGCTTGCCGTCGGCAGCCAGCGTCTCCGTAATGCCCGCGCCGCCGATCTCCGTCGCTTCGGCATAATTCCCGTTCTTGTACACGCCGCCGCGATAGGTCACTTTGCCGGTGTACGGCTTGCCGTCGGGCGTCTTGAAGAACAGCTCGACCTTCGACAGCTGCCGAAGCTGCAAAATATTAATCGGATACAGCTCGAGCTGCGCCGGATTCCCTTCCTGCGACAGCAATCTGTCCTGACTGAACACGCCGGTATAGGTCGAGCCGTCAAATACGGAGGTCACATACGCATCGCTTGCAATGCCGCTCTCATCGTACAGCGCCAATTGTCCGTTGGCATCGCTCTTCACCGTTTTTTCGGCGCCTGCGCCGTTCGTGTACGTCAAGGTCGTTTCCGTCTTCGGATAGAGCTGGAACAAATACAGCTTGTCCTTCAGCGTCTCGACGGTCAGATCCAGCTCGGCCTTCATGCCGGTGCGGGCATGCGTGGCGGTAATCGTCGTCCGGCCGTCGTTCGTGCCGCCGAGCAGGAACTTCTGCTTCGGCTGATACGAGGAATTGTTGAATTTCTCGATATCCTCGACATAGCCGTCGCTGCGATGATAGATGGTGCCCACGTCATTGTCGGAAGATTTCCAGGCGATCTGATCCGTAATCTCTCCCAGATCGTCGTAGTCCTTGTTGTTGACGCCCAGCTCGTTGTTCAGCAAAATATTCCGCTTTAAGGCGATAATCTGATCGCTTGTCATCTGCTTGATGCGGTCGACGTTGCTCATCTTGTAAGAGGTCGCCGGTTGACCGTCGATTTGGATTTGCACCGCATCGTTCTTGTACACCTGCAAATACAACGAATCGTACGACCAGGTCGCATCCGTGCTGTTCTTCACAGCCAGCGTAATGGCGTATACGTCCTTGATCTGCTTGCTTCCGGTTACGGAGGCGAGATTTAAGCTGTAGCTGCCTCCCGTCGCCGTCACATTGCCGTCGCTGAACTGGCCTGTCGTTTGATCGAATACGATGCGGCTGTCCGGTATAAGCACGCCATTTTTAGTAATCTGAAACTCAAATTCGCCCCGATTGACCGGATCGAAGTTGTCGAGCGTCCATCTGATCGGCAGCGAGCCGACGGAATCGACTACAAACTGGCCCATCGACTTGTCCAGCGTCACCGTCGCCGCTTCCGATCTCACGACGATATACGATAGCGCGGACAGCGTGGACTGTGCATTTTCCGGATTCATCGTACGGATGCGAACCGTGTAGCTCGGCACATTGCCGCTCGAGATGTCCTTCATATAAGAGCCCGGAATCTTAAAGCTTGTCGCGTTGATCAGCTCGGCGGCGGTCGGAGCTTCCCAGCTCTGCGTCGGCTGCTGCGCGGCAAGCTGCGCCTCGTCGTAAAAGCCATCGTACAGCTCCAGCTTGAAGTTGGCGTCCTGTACGGCCCCTCCCGCTCCGGCCAGCTCTTTATAGCGATCCATCACATTGGTTGACCACAGGATGTTCGCGTCCTTGTTTTTGTTGACGTATACGCGGTTGGCAAAGCTCGGGACGACCACGGCCGCGGAACCGTCCGCGCTAATCGTAATCGTCTGCGAAGTCACCGTCGCTTCCGCCGCTTCTCCGTTGTTTTTGGCTGCCAGCGTAAAAGTAACCGTACCGGCCGTCCTGGGAAGAACGGTTCCGTCGGCCGTGATTCCCGCGATCGCAGCGTCGTCGCTGCGCCATTCGAATTGATCCGGCGTTGTATAGGTCGCATTCGGCGGATAAGCGAACCCCAGCTTCGTTGCCGTCGCATCGATCAGGTTCACCACATAAGGCGTGCCGGACGGCCAGGCTGCAGGGTAGACGATCGACAAATCGGCAGAATCGATATATTTCGGTGTCGTGATCTCAAAATAGGCAAACTGATCGGACAGCATCCCCATATCCTCGGAGCTGCCGACGGATAACGCGCCCGGAGTCGTATTGCGGTTATAGAAAATTTTCGCGCGCAATTGCTTGCCGTCCGCCGCTGCATCTGCGTCCGTCAGCGCGTCGAATATCGCTTGCGTAATTTGCAATTTGCCTTCCAGAGCGGGCGGGGAAATCGGAAGCCCGTCTTCTCCCGTCTTCCAATCCAGATCGATGACGCCAACGGAACGATCTCCAAGAGATGCCTTGACCCGTTTGGCAATCTCTTCGGGAACCGTAGCTCCGTCAATCAGCCAATCCTCCTGATTGTCGCCGGTTACCAGATTAACCGTTACCGTAGCCGTATCGCCAATCAGATAAGCCGATTTATCCAACGCAATCGAGCCGAATACGTCGGAACGCGCATAGTCCAGTTGAATGTTCGGCACATTCGTATAATCCTGGTTCCAGGACATTATGCCATAACGGTCTTGAAGAAACTCTGTCGGCTCTTTGGCCCGGTAGTTTTCATCGGAGATGACGTAATAATTCGGCGTACTCTCGCCATCGGATTGCTTCACATTTAATCCTTTGTATGCTTCTCCGCTTTGGGTCGCTTGCCGATAAGCCGCAACCGTAGACTTGTCCAGCACGGCCTGATAATCGTATCTGTAGGACATGGCCCCCCAACCGAACTGCTGTCGGGTCGCAGGCACAACAAGGGCAGGCTGTGCAATCAGATTGTTGTCCAGCACCAGCCTGGGTTGAAAGTCGTAGCCGCCGGGACTGGAATGGATGACCGATTGACTATATAGGATCTGGATCGGCAACATTTGCCCTGTCGTATAGAAGCCGCCTGTAGAGGAGGCCTGCAATATGGAATTGAGGGCCAAGTAACGGTTTTGAACCCCATTTCGCATGGCATATTCGAAGAAATTCGGAATCGCGCCAATTCCTGCAACTCCCCCGTCATTGCCCGCTTTGGAGGCAAAAGCCAGATAAGCGCCGCCGTTATACGAATGCGTGAACGGTTTCATCGTGCCATAGGTAAAGTTGAAATCCATATAATCGAGGTTTTTGAAATGGTAAAAATGAAGATAATCGGCACGGGCGTATTCGGCCCATACCTGATCGCGGAATTGATCCGGCTGTTTTTCCTCTTCTGTGCAATATACGATTTGGGCAGGGTTTCCGACTGTTCTCTGGCAAGGAAAGTTCCAAATCGCCGCTTCGTTAACGGTACGAGTTGCAAACGTGACTTCCTTCGTCGTCTCTCCGGGATTAAACGTCACCGTCCCCGTTGGGTTGACTGGACCCGGAACGGCCCCCTGCGTGCCTGCAATCTGCTCGTAGTCGAAGGACACCGCGACATTTTGCGCTTTATTGAGCTGGAAGGTGATTTTCGGGTCTTTATTCACGATTGCATACTGCGTTACGGTGACATAAACCGTATCTTCATAATTGGCTGCAGGGCTTGCGAACAGCATCCTTCCTTGCGGGCCTGCCGTCATCCCGGCCAACGGGCTGCCGTTCTCGTCGACAAAGCTCAGCCCGCCCTCTTCTTCAACCTGCGCCAGAATAGAATCGAGGCTGTCCAGATGCTCGGGAGATATGCCCGCTCCGCCCTCTTCTCCCGCAGGCAGCAGGCTCGACAACCGCTCTTCAATCGCAATCATTTCCTTAAGCGCCGCAAGCGTAATCGGCTCGCCGTCGACTTCGGCGATTTGCGTCAAATCGACGCTCTCGTCCGCCAATAGCTGTTTCATTTCCTCTAATGTATAGATCTTGTCGTTTACAAGAATAGAGTAGCTCAGCAGTTGCCCGTTCGCATCCGCCAGACCAAGCTTCTGAAGCGTCTCCAGCATCGCTGGCGCCTGCTCCGCTCCATACTCCTCGGTTAACAGACGAAGCAGCTCCGCATTGTAGTCGGCGCCGCGTCCTTCCCCGGGCGTTGCAGCGAATGCCGACGACGTGAAACTTGTCGCTATCATCACAAATACTAACAAACTAGCTACGAATTTTTGGAATCGAACGAATGGCTTCATTCATTTCTCCCTCTCCATGCGCAATCAGCCGATTATCCATGAAGATTCGGCATCTGCTTCATTCTATCGCCCGGCTAATCGAGCGCAAAGAGAAGGAAGTCTTGATTTTTGTCACATGACAAACCCTGTAAAGCGCCGCATGCAAGCCGGAGACGTCTCCCCGGGCTTTACGGCTCCAGAGATCGCAGCTTCAGCAGCACCTGCGTCAGTTGGGTGCGGTTTTTGCAGCCTGCCTTGGCGAGCATCTGCGAGACGTATTTCTTCACGGTGATTTCGCTCAGGAACAGCGTGCGGGAAATTTCCGGGTTGGAGCAGCCCTGCAGCAGCAGGCGGGCAATATCCTTCTCGCGCTCCGTCAACCGCAGGTCCGGCTCCTCTTCGCCGTCCCCCTGCGGAAGCCCGGCCGGCGATATGCGTCCCAGCCAGGAGATCAGCCTCGTTCCGCTCAGGTCCAGCAAGTAGGTCGGAGCAGGACTGTCCGCTCCGTAATCGACATGCTCGGCCCCGGGCACCTCCTCGAAGCCCAGCCTCCGCAGCAGCTCCTGATAGAACGGCAGATGCGTGCTGACCAGAATGCGGCCTCCGGCGGCAACGTAGCCCATCGCCGCATGCACGAGCTCGGCCCGCGCCTTGGCGTCTCCCGGATCGGCGACGTCGATCATCCGGATGAACCAGCCGGCCGGCCGCTCCGGCGCAGCGGCCAGCTGCAAGCGTTCGTCCAGAGACAGCGTGGAGAAATAGGCGCGCGTAACCGGACGGGTCGCGAGCATCTCCAGCGTATTGCGATGAATGGGAATGGCCGCGAGCAATCCGACGGGCTTGCCGATTCTGTCGCGCATCAGCTTGACCGAATCGAGGCCCAGCGCCAGCCAATCGGCGGGATCGACCAGTTCGGCTCTCCGCTCGTCCTGCCGCTGCGTCATCTCCAGCGTGTAGACGACATCCTTCTCGCGATCGTAATAACGATTTCTTTTCAAGCGGGGAAACGCTCTTCTTGCCTCGAGGAACGCGCGCACCTCCGGATAATTTGCCTCGTTCAGCGATTCCATCCGGTTCTCGGAGGCGGCGGAGGCGACCGCCAGCACCGAACGGGGCAGCGAATCGGACAAATAATACAGCAGCTCCTGCAGTACCCATCCCCGTTCTTCCTCGGACGCGTCCTTAAGCAGCTCCAAATAGTAGCTCGTACAGGAGCGCAGGCTGTCGCGGTAAGCCGCAGGCTTGCTTTTGCGGAACGACGCCCGTATCGCCTCCCGCACGCCCTCCTGGATATACCAGCCCCGGCGGGTCGAGGAGACGAACGACAGCTTGACGAGCGCCGCGAATTCCGCGTCGGTCACGGGGGCGCCGCACATGCTTCCCAACAGCTCCTGGTTGAACACGCGCGCAGAGGAGGCATATTCCATCCTTGCCCGCAGCGCTTCGTCGGCCGTCTCCCATAGCCAATGGCCGGACAGCTCGGCCAGATCGGGCCACCTCTGCCAGGCGGACGCGCCCGGCGGGAGCAGGCTGAGCGTCAGCGGCAGTCCGCCCGACCAGACGTACGCTTTGGCTGCGAACGCCTCGTCCTCCTCGCCTTGATGAAGGGCGACGAATCGCCTCGCCTCCGCTTCCGAGAAGCCTTCCAGCTCCAGCTTGGCCGTCCGGCCGCGCCAGTAGGCCGACCGGAGCCAGCCCCCGTCCAACTCGTATCGCCCGGCGATCACGAGCAGAATATCGGAATCCAGCCGGGGAATAAACGAATCCCGCAGCCAACTGTCGATTGAAGCGGCCCGTTCATAGGAATCCAGCGCCAATACGATCCTCGTCCGGGCAGCCAGGCGGTTGAGCGTATCGTCCGGCTTGTCGGCTTCGGAGGGCAGCAGGCGCCGCAGATGAGTCTCGAAGGCGTCCGGGGACGGAGCCATATCGCGGAAATCGATCAAGACGAACAGGGCCCCCTCGCGGCGGGCCAGCGTACCGCACATCCGCAGCAGACGGCTCTTGCCGATGCCGCCGACGCCATAAACGTTCAGCAGACGGGCCCGGCGATCCGGATCGCTCAGCCATGCACGGAATTGCTCCCGTTCCGCCTCTCTCCCGACAAAACCGGCCTTTTCCCAACGTTCCTCTTCCGCCTGCCAATCGTTCACGCCCTCGCCCTCCGCTCTTCCAATCGCTTATATACGATCGTATACTATCTCTCGATGATTTGCGATGATATTGTAGAATTATCCATTTTGCAAGGAGGCGTTTCATTATGATCGTAGCCGAGAGGGACGGGCGGTACGTCTTAACGACGAACGACGACCACGCCCGAATGGCCGGACAGCTCGCGGGAATGCTGGGCGGCACCGCGCTCCCGGAGCAGGATCGGCGGGAGGAATTCGTATACGCCGTGACGGAGCACGACAGAGCCTGGATCGGGCTGGACGAGGCGCCTGTCTGGAACGACAGAGCCTCCAGACCGTATTCCGTCTCCGATTATCCGATGCCAATCCGGCTGCCGCATTACTTGAAAGGGCTGGAGGAAGTCGCGAGCATCAGCGAATACGCCGGACTGCTGTGCAGCATGCACTATACCGCAATTCCTCCGAACGCGGTGCAAGGAGCGGCCGGCGGGATCGGGCCGAAGACGTTCGCCGTCATCGCGGCGGCCAAGGAGCGCGAGAAACAAATGCTGGGCAGGCTGGACCTGGATGCCGAGGGGATCCGCTTGCTCGAGAAGCATCTGAGGCTGCTGCAGGCGCTTGACCGCATGTCGCTATGGATAAGCACGCAGCAGTTCGACGAGACTTCGTCCGGGGACAACGATCCTTACCGGCTGATGTTCGGCAGCACCGAGGAGGGCTTCCTGCACGACGGGTTCCGGCTTCGCTGGTCGGCGCGGCAGACGGTCCGGGTCGAGCCTTACCCCTGGATCGGCCCCGTGACGCTGTCCTGGAAACGCAAGGAGCTGTCCGTGCGGCGAACCGCGGAGCTCGGCCTGCTTCATGCCTGGCAGGAAAGCCCTTATGCGGAGACAAGCATTCAGGTGCTGCCCGAAGGGAGCGGGTCCGCTTGAGCTTCCTCGTCTCCGTCGCGATCGTGCGCCTTCTGCTCGGAGCCGTCTTCGCGGCCGGCGCCGTCAACGGCTTCCTGATTCTGGCCGGACGGAAGCCGTTCATGCCGGTCAACCGCGAGGCGACCGATCTGTTGATCCGCGCCGGCTACCTCTATCCGCTGGTGAAAATTACCGAGCTGGCCGCGGGCATCCTGCTGCTGTCCGGACAGTTCGTTCCGGCCGGCATTGCGCTGCTGGCCCCGATCGTCGTCAACATCTTCTTCATGCATCTGCTGCACGATAAGCCGCTGATCGGCGTCGGAGTTCTGCTCGTCGGCATGGAGCTTTACTTGATGCTCGCTTACCGGGATTACTTCCTCCCGATGCTTCAGCTCCACTCCCCGCTATAAAATGCGCACGGGCGCTTTGGGGCCGTTCCGCAAATCAGACGCTGCTGCCTGATTTCATACGGAACGGCCCCTTGCTTGCGCTTGAACCGCGTTTTGCCCTTTTGATCAGCTACTCGTTCGCGGCAAAGCGGTCAATCTCCGCCAAGTCGAGATGATCGGTGAGCAGCCGATTGTAATGCGCCACCTTCACGATCCCGTTCTCGTCGATGAGGAATTCGGCCGGAATTCGGTGGAAATTCGAGCCCTCCTCGGGGGTCAGCTTAAATCCGGCGACCGCAGCCTCGGCAATATACGCCTTCGTGCCGGCATCGGCCAATGTCGCCTGCACCTTCTCTTCCGACGTCTCGATGCCGTACAGATCGTAAAGCTCGGACTCGGGGTCGGCGACCAGCGCGAACGGAGCGTTCTGCGCGCCCACATAGGTCTTCATGTTGGCCGGCGGCGATTCGAAGACGGCGACGACCTCCATGCCCCGGCTCTGCCACTGCGGGTATCGGCCGATAAATTGGTGCACGCGCAAATTGCACAGCGCGCAGGCGGAGAAGCGGAAAAAGGAGAGCAGCACTTTGCGGCCTCTGCAGCTCTCGAGCGTTACAGGGCCGCCATGGATGTCGACGGCCGCAAATGCGGGGGCGGCCATCCCCGGTTGAAGTTGACGAATCATGGATCATTCCTCCTAAAATGTGCGATGGGATAGGTTCTATCCCATCCTATCAGGAGGTTCGCAGCGCTTCCGTGACCTGGTCACCCAACAGCGCTTCCAATCCGCCGCGGCGAACAATCCGCACCCAGCCCCGCCCCGTCTCGATCCACCCCCGATCCCGGTAACGCCGCAGCGCGCGGCTGACGACTTCGCGGACCGAACCGATCTCCGCGGCCAATTCGTGATGCGTGACGCGCACCATCGGCCCGCGCTCTGAATCGGCTCGCAGCAGCGCTTTCGCCAGACGCGCATCCAGCGGCTCGGACCGCCGCTCCCCGGCCTGCCCGCCGATGCGAAGCATTCCGTCGAGCAGGCCGCCGAACACCGCGGTCCGAATGTCATCGTGCGTCTGCAGCCAGCCGAGGAAGCAGCGCTTCGCGACGAACAGCGCCTCCACCTCCGACTCGGCCCGGATCGTCCCCGGGTAATCGCGGCCGCTCAGACCGCTGAGCACGAGCAGCGCGCACACTTGCCGGGCGCCAGTATGCCCATGACGGATTCCTTGCCGTCCTCTTCGATTCGGTTGATCCGCGCGGTGCCGCTCAGCAGGAACATGCCGTACAGCGCAGCGTCGTCACGCTGAAGAATGGCGGCCTTCGCAGGAAACCTTCGCACGCTCGGCTGCGCTTCGGCCCACTCCTCTGCGGTAACCGAGCGCAAACAAGGAAAAGCCGCCAGCAGCTGCGAATTCGGATATTTCAATGCTACGCCTCCTCTCTGCTCATTCCGTTCGTTTTATGGACGACCTCCATTTATTCTCCGTTTCTCCGAGCGGTTCCTTCATGGGGCTTGACCGGTGAAGCGTTCCCCTGCCGGACAACGGCAATGGCGCGGAATACGAGGCTTCCGCGCCATTGCGAGTATGGGATTGCTCGGTCGGCTTCCTCTAAGGCAGCTTCACTTCGATCTCGATCTTGTAGAACGAGGCGATGACATGGACGAACTCCGCCTCCATCGCTTCCTGGTATTCTCCGCCTCTGGACGGCCGTACGAGCATCGTTTGCGCCGGCTCGCCTTCAGGCACGTAACGCGCGGATACTTTGTAGCGGCCGATCGGCACGCCGGTCATTCCGAACCCGTCGTTGGTCACTTGGCCGCGGCCGATGTAAGGCTGGGCGGTTCCGCCCGCAGTGTCGCCCACCGGCACCAGCGTCAGCTCGACGTCCTCTTGGGCGGGCGGCGGAAGCGTAATATCCTGCGGATTCCACAGATCGGCCATATGAAAGATGACGGAGCCGGTTGCCGTCCGCAGCGTAAAGTTCCGTACGGCCCCGGCGTTGCCGGCGAACGGGTCGTCATTGTCCGGCGTCAGTTTAACCGGGGACGACTGTCCGTTCAATTCGACCGTGGCCTCCCCGGAAGCGTGCCAGGTCGCCGCGAGCTTCTCCAGCTCGATCCGGTAGCGCCCGTTCGCATCCGTGACGCCCACCTCGTTGCTGTTGTACAGCAGTTGATTATCGGCGTAAATTTTGGCGCCTTTCACCGGATGGCCGTCGGAATCGACGACGATCCCTTTCAGAACATAGGGCTCGGCGCCCGCGCTCGACGCCCCTCCGTTCCCGCCGGCTTGGGTTCCGCCGTTCCCCGAACCTTGACCCTTCCCGTCCGGGCCTCCCGCAGCATTCCCCGTTCCCGCGTTCTTCCCGTCCGAGCCGCTCCCGGCATTGTCCGCCTTTCCTTTGTCGGAGATGCGAATGACCGCGGATTTGCCCTGGCCGGAGTAGGACACCTCGTACCCGCTGTACTCCGATACGAAGCGCAGAGGCACCAGCGTCTGTCCGCTCACGATTTGCGCGGGCACGTCGAGCGTGACGCTCCGCCCGTTAACCGCAGCCGAGCGGCTGTCAATCGTCAGCCTGATCTCGAGGCCTTCCTTCGTTCCGGTGACGATCGACAGACCGTTCTGCTTGGTCCAGCCGACCTTGAAGCCCAGCGTTTCCAGCAGAGGACGGAACGGTACAAGCGTCGTGCCGTTCTGGATGACCGGCGATCCTCCCTGCATGGCAATTTCTTGGTTATTGTAGTACACCGTCACCGTCTTCGCCGCCGCTATCGCTGTCGCGCCCTCGCGGCCGACGCAAGCAACGCTCAGCAGGACGCTCAGCAGCAGGCACGCCGTCCTGACCGCTTTGCGAAATCCGGATATCGCGAATGAATTCATCTTGCGTTTCCCTCCCGTAAAAAACAGTTTACTTGGCAAGCGTCTCGAACCGTCGCCCGGAGCGTCTTGGCACAGCCGTTCTCCCCTCCGCTGCACGGAACGGGAGCGGCGGCTTCAAACCAGTTATAACACGGTCGATTTGAGCCTCGATACTATACGAAAGTATATAAAAGAGACCGTTCCATAAGTAGGACGTACAAGGCAACCGTTGAAAAAAGAAGAGGCATCCACCTCCTGAAGACTGCCATATACGGTCCTGAGATCACATTGCAACGGGTTTACCATGCCCATTTCAGGATCGTATAGCAGCGAAAGGAGATAGACGCCCCTGGACATCCATTCATCGCTCATCATTAAGTACGCCTCTTTTACTTACGGGACAACCTCTATTCCGGACTACTGCGGCCGAGGCTCGCCGTCCTCCTCATTCCGCCTCGCAATGCCATGCTGGATATAGGGAATCGCCAATCTCACGAATTCCCCCGGCGGTATGTTCAGCCCCTGCCTTCTCCATTCCACGGAAGCCCCGTAAATCCCCCAGCTTAAGAGCACGGCCGTAACCTTCAGGGCGTCGTCCTTTTCGGCCTTATGCCGCTTTAGCAGCATTTTGTAAAAAATGATTTCGAGCTGCTCCCTAATAATGCGGGCGATGGTGTCTTCGTAACCTCTATGACAGCGCGAGGAGAGCGACTTCTGAAAATCCGTTACCGCTTTGAAAATTTTAACGAAGACTTCCTCGGTCAGTTCGTCGTTTTCGTAGAAATCGTAATTCAGATTCACCGACAATACCTCGGACAGCACCTTCTCCAACAAGTCGTATATATCTTCGAAATGATAATAAAAAGTGGCGCGATTAATCATCGCTTCCGTAGTGAGATCCTTTACGGTAATCTCCTTGAATTCCTTTTTCCCGGAAAGCTCGATGAAAGAATCCATAATCAATTTGCGAGTACGCAGCACCCGAGGGTCTGTCTTGGATGACGTCATTCGGTTAACCCCCCACTTTTTATACAGGTTCTTGAATGTGTCGGATAAACGACAGATCCGCAAAACTATCGGTGTCGATGGCTTTTATTATGATTTAAAATTCGAATACGAGCAAACTTGGGAGGAATAAATAGATGATCTGCGATTTAAAAACGGGCGTATGCGGGGAAGCCGGCGAGGAAGAAATGGAAGTTATCGATTTTAATCAGCCGCAAAAATCGGTTCATCTCTATTACGTAACCGATCCTATCTGTTCTCACTGCTGGGCAATCGAGCCGGTGCTTCGCCGTTTTATCGAGCAGTACGGCCATTATTATAACCTGCATACGGTAATGGGCGGCTTGCTGGAGAAGTGGCATGACGGACCGATCGATCCGGCCAACGGAATCTATAAGCCGGCCGACGTTGCCGGCCACTGGAGAGAGGTCGGGCAGCATTCGAGAATGCCGATTGACGGGTCGTTAATGATCGACAATCCGGTTCAATCGTCCTATCCGCCCTCTCGCGTCTTCAAGATCATTCAGAGCAAGCATTCCGAGGTCAAAGCCTTCGAATATTTGCGCCGCGCAAGAGAAGCGTTATTCGCATTTAATCGAAATATAGCGGAACCCTCCGTAATGATCGACATTGCGGATCAGCTTGGCCTGGACGGCAAAGCCATCGTCAACGAGGCCGAACAGGCCGTCGGCCAGCAATTGTTGAAGGAAGATTTTGCTCTGGCCGGAAAATTGGGGGTTAGAGGCTTTCCGACTCTGATTATGATCAACGAGGAAAATAAAGGCGTAAAGATTGCCGGCGGCCGGCCGTTCGCCTCCTATGTCGACGGCTTAAAACAAGCTCTCAATCAGGACGAGCTGCAGCCCAGACCGCCCCGCGCCCTTGCCGATATGCTGGAGCAGGAAAAGCTGCTGTTCTCCAAAGAAATCGAGGTCATGTACGAGATCGAGCCGTCGGAGGTGGCCTCTTACGTGGCAAAAGAGCTGCCGCATGATCGTTATCAAGCGAAAGCTCTTCTGGGCGAAAGCTATTTTACAGCGGTGAAAATGGACTAATACAACGGGGCTGTTCCCTAAGCAGAGTGGCATAAGATGATCGATAGACAAAGAAGGGGGATGTACCTCCTGGAGAACTATGCTTGACCCACAGTGAATCCAATAAATGGGAGGGGCTAAAACGAGGTATATCGACGGTGCTTGAGTACCGTATGCAGCTCGTTTAAGCCTCTCCAAAGCA